>CAZUTR010000042.1:0-12358 GCA_964623545.1 uncultured Pirellulales bacterium
ACCAGGAATACAAACGAAACGACAGTGGTAATTCGCGCAGAGGACAAACTAATACCAAAGAGTGAGAACGTAAAGCGATGCAATATCTGGCCAACAGGCATATTTATGGCCGGATTAAAGTCCCCGGCCAGATACCAGTTATTAGTGCGCATATGTCTAACCGCTGCGTTCGCATACCATCCCTCATCAGTGTAGAGCACCCCTGACCAGGTGATATGAGATGGGAAATCTGCATTCAGATTAACAAACCGCAATAGTGATAAACACAGTACAGCCAGGAGAAGAACGCAATTCAGTACCCGCGAACGGGGCGGGGGTTCGAAATCATTATCCATGTATGGCTTCATGCTTGGACGGTCCAACAATAATTATACAGTTTTATACGCCTCTGGCGTACTGTATAAAACGCCAAACACAAATTAAATACTCATCCTCGCACGACGAGAATACATCTTTTGCACAAATCAGGATATTCACTGTCGGCTCCGACACTCGGCCAATAGTTCCAGCAGCGCTGACACTTTTGATGACTGCTTTTCTCCGCTGCTACTGTTGTCTGGTCGGTCGACTTTTGCAGTTTAACCTCGCTGACAATACAAAGGGCCGCAAACTGCTCAAGGCCGAACTCATTTAAAAGCGCAATTAATTCCTCGTCATTGCAATTAATAGTTACGGACGCCTCCTGGTTACTCGCAATTTTCTTGTCCTGCCTGAGCCCTTCCAGGACACGCAGTACCTCATCACGCAGCTCCATCAACTTTTCCCACTTCGGTTTCTGGCTCCGCCAGTCGATTGACTCATCAACCTTCGGCATTAGTGCCAAATGCACACTATCTACATTCTGCGATTTGAACCTCATCGCAGCCCAAGCTTCTTCAGCGGTGTGGGCTAAAACAGGTGCGAGTAAATGAATAAGGCAGTCGAGAATCCGGTACATAGCGGTCTGGCCGCTTCGCCGGGCGTGACTATCGGCCGCCTCACAGTACATCCTGTCCTTGAGCACGTCCATATAGATACTGCTCATATCAACGGTACAGAAATTATAAATCAGCGAAAAGACCCTGTGGAAGATATAGTTCTCGTAGTTATCAGTTACATTTGCAATCAGCTTCTGCAGCTGCTGTATCGCCCATTTATCAATATCAAGCATCTGTTCATAAGCCACCGAATTTTCATTCGGGTCGAAATCATCGATATTTCCAAACAGGTATTTTAGTGTATTTCTGATTTTCCTGTAGGCGTCCTGTGTCCTGCCGATTAGCTCATCGTTACAGCGGACATCTTCCTGGTAATTCACACTGGCCACCCACAGCCGAAGAATATCCGAACCGTATTTCGCAATCTCATCCTGGGCGTTGACGTAGTTACCGAGTGATTTGGATTGTTTCATTCCTTTCTCATCAACGGTAAAGCCGTGCGTCAAGACGCTTTTGAAGGGCGCTTTGCCGATTGAGCCGAGTGCGGGCAGAAGCGAAAGCTGAAACCAGCCACGGTGCTGGTCGGAACCTTCGAGATATAAATCGACCGGCACAGGCCAGCCGGAATCCTTGACACATACACTGTACCAGCTACAGCCGGATTCGAACCAGACATCAAAAATATTCTCTTCCTTTTTAAGGTCATCGAAATCGAAACCTTCCGGTAATTTGAAATCCTCGCCGAGAATCTCACGCGGCGAATCGGTAAACCAGCTATCCGAACCCTTCTCGCCAATGTGCTTGACAACTGCTAATACAGATTCTTTGCTCAGTAATGTCCGGCCGTTTGAGTTCAAAAATACTGGCAGGGGCAGTCCCCAGCTTCTCTGTCTGCTGATGCACCAGTCGGGCCGCGACTCCAGCATTCCTTCGATGCGTTTTTGTCCCCAGGCCGGTATCCACTTAACCGTCTTGACGTTTTCCAGTGCCAAATCACGCAGAGATTTGCCGATGTTGGGCAGCTCTTTATCGACACTGATAAACCATTGCTCGGTCGCTCGGAAAATCACCGGCATTTTGCTCCGCCAGCAATGCGGATAGCTATGCATAATTTCGCCCTGAGCAAACAGTAAACCCTTTTGCTGCAAATAGCCGTTTACCTCTTTATCAACATCCAAAACATATTTGCCACGCAGCCAGTCCGGCACGGTGTCATCGTATCGCCCGTCGTCCATAACCGGCGAATAAATTGCCAAATCATATTTTTGTCCCGACATATAGTCCTCAAGACCGTGCCCCGGAGCTATATGAACTAAACCAGTTCCGTCTTCGGTGGTGACATACTCAGCAAGGATTACCATAAAGGCATCTTTTTCTGTTGGATTTTTTTCCACAAATGGATGACAGTACCTTAAACCTTCGAACTCACTTCCTTTGACCTTCGTTTCACTAACGCTGTACTGTCCATCTTCTAAGCCAGCAGCTTTCACTACCGCCTCTACTCGCTCAGTTGCCAATATCGAGATAAACTTTTCGCTGTTTGTTTTGTAACTTATCGCCGTGTACTCAAGATAAGGATGTACTGCTATAGCCAGGTTTGCCGCCAGAGTCCACGGTGTAGTCGTCCAAATCATAAAGCAGACCTTTGCATTGTCCGCCTCGCCTTTTTTAACCAATCCGAGCTCAATCAATTTATCGATGCTTTCTTTGGCTACAGGAAAATTAACGAAAATACTCGGTGACGAAATATCTTTATATTCCAGCTCTGCCTCAGCCAATGCGGTCTCGCAACCCACCGACCAGTGAATCGGCTTTAATTGCTTATGTACCAGACCCTTGTCAACAAGCTCAGCGAATACTTCTAAAATACCGGCCTCATACGATGGCTTGAAGGTGAGATAGGGATTGGCGAAATCGCCGAATATACCAAGGTTCTGGAACTGTTTGCTTTGCAGTTTTACATATTTACTCGCATATTTCTTACAGTCTTTGCGAATATCGAGCTTGTCCATCTGCCGGGCCTTGTCGCCGAGCTCAGTGACCACCTTGGATTCGATGGGCAGGCCGTGGCAGTCCCAGCCGGGTACGAATGGCGCATCGAAGCCGGTCATCGTCTTATACTTGACGACAAAATCTTTAAGGACCTTGTTAATAACGTGACCCATGTGGATGTCACCATTCGCATACGGCGGACCATCGTGAAGTATATATAGAGGCGCACCTTTTCTCGCCTCTCTAATCTTTTCATAGATATTCGTTTTCTGCCATTGCTTTCGCATTTGTGGTTCACGCTGTACCAGGTTTGCCTTCATCGCAAAGCCGGTCTTCGGCAGATTCAATGTGTCCCGATAACCCTTACTCTTTTTGTCAGACATCTAAAAAGTCCTTAAAAAAACAACTTAACCAAGCATAGTAAATGTTACGGCTGATATTGTCAAACATCACCTTGCCGTCATTGCTCATCCGGCACCAAATAAAAAAGGCCTCCAGGGTTTGTTGCCCTGGAAGGCCTTGAATTAACTAAAAATTTGCTTCTCAGGACAACATGTTCTTCTCCCGTATAATCATAATAATCGCAATGTTTTGAATAATATTCATAATACACCTTTTTTAATGACCACTGAATTTACCATAATACTCGGCCGATGTCAAGGGCAGGTTTAAAATCACATCCTCTTTTTATTCCGAGATATGTTCAAAAGCGGGTTTTTCCTTTATATTTAGGCGGTTGTTATTTTGCCGCTTGCGGCAGGGGACTTGCAACATCCGCCCTCTAACCACTATCCGTGGTGGGGTCATTCTGAAATTCTCGCTTGACCAAAGTGCAAATTCTATTATTATAAAATTAATTCAACTTGCAAACAGGATAGCGTAATGGCAAACTCGAATGAAAGACTAAAAAAAGATTCTGCTCTATTAGTCTGGAATACAGAGTGGGATGGGAAAACGTTAATAATTTGGCAATAATAAGTGGCTGTTCCCTGTTATCTGGATGAGAAGTAAAACCGACTTATGAAGGTGCAATATCTAAAATTGAAATGTATTGAAGCATCAAAGTTTTACTACGACTATCTGGAGAAAAACAATAATGGTATCGAAAAAATAAATATTTCCAGTAAGAATTTGATTAACGGCGAAAATGATACATGGGAACTTCATATAGGAAAGAAATTATTCAGTCCAGATGATATGAAAATTCATAATCGTCAATATGACGAAGATTACGGTTTAGAAGATTTTGCCATCAAAGAATATGATGCTGATAATAAGATACTGATTATCAAATTTAAGACTCACAGACATTTTGGGGACACGCCTGCACATAATCTCGAGATAATTTCTGATTTGAAGTTTTTAATAAAAAATATTGAAAAGTGGTTCACAGATAACGGTCAGAAAATATTCTTCAATGAAGAAACGAACAGCACACAAAATGGGCAGGCAAAAATAGGAGAAAAAAGTCAAGGGCATCGCAAACAGGACGACAACCTTGAAAACGTGATTAAATGCGATTTATATCCAAACAATCTAAATGACAATCAAATTCAGGCATTTAAAAATATTTTAAGTAATAGATATAATTACATTTGGGGTCCTCCTGGAACAGGAAAAACGTGCTATGTTTTGAGTTCAGCTGTTTTACATTATTTAAACAGCGACAACCCCAAAATCGGAATCTTCGCGCCTACGAATAATGCCTTGGAACACGTTCTATCTTCAATTATTAAGCACCTCGATGAATTAGGAATTCCAAGAGAAATTCTACTTAGAATCGGTGCTCCAACGAGAGATTATGCAAAAAAGTATCCTGAGACGTGCGAGGATTTAGGGAATCAATTAAAAGAAGTCGAAGGACAAATAGATATTATCGAAAAGGTGATTGAATACCGAAGAGGAAAATATGTATTTAATTCTGTGTTTGCAATTCAAAAAGATATTCAGAATATTACTAATCTAAACAAACAGTTAGGAACGCTATTAGTCAGTAAATCACAAAAGGAAAAAGAGCTTGAAATAATTATAAAAGAAAGCAAGTCTCTTATAAGTCGATTAAAACACGCCCTCAATGTTGATTCGAGAGATTACCAAAACATAATAGCACAGAAAGAAAACGAATTGTCGAAAATTCGAGAGCATATAGAACAGATGAGTTCTGAAATAACTCAATGCTTTATGCGTATTACTAACGTAGATACACGTAGCGAGAAAATCAGACAGATAATTCAAATAATAAATATTCGTAACTATACAGAAATATCCGAACAACTAAATCAAGCCTCAAAAGAAATAGAGGATTACTTAATTGTAAACAACGCCCTTTCTGAGAATTATCCAAATCATGACGACGCAGGTTTGAAGGATTTATTAAAACAACATGAAGAAAATCTAAAGGCCATGCAAGTCGAAAAGCGAATAAACAAATGCTTAATAATAGGCATGACATTAGATTCTTACATTGGGCGTTTTTCAGATGTACAGATAAACTTTTCCAGCATATTTCTGGATGAAGCTGGCTATGTGCCGCTTATTAAGGCATTGACATTATTTTCCAATGGATGCAACATTACTTTCTTAGGCGACCATAAACAATTACCGCCAGTGTGCGAATTCGACAATTACAATAATATTCCCGGATTCTGCCGTCTTCTCTGGTCAAAACCCTCAATATTTTCAGAGACGATATTGCATCACGATGAAGAATATTGCTTGAACATAGCGGAAGACACAGATTGCCCTGAATTTGCATATACTAAAAAATCAATATTAACAGAAAGTCATCGATTTGGTGCAAACTTATCTCGATTGCTCAATAGGCTTATTTATCATATTGGTTACAAATCAGCCGATGAGCATGACGTCGAATTGTATTTTGTAGATGCCCCCAGCCCAAATGTGAGAAATGGCAGAAGAAATGAAAATGAATGTAGAATAATTTATAACATATTGAATGGTTTCCTTGATGATGATTATTGCATTCTGACGCCTTATCTAAAACAAGTTGCATTACTAAAAACAAGAATAAAAAATGCTAGTCGAGAGGAAAGAATTACCAACATTCATAAGTCGCAAGGAAGAGAGTGGGACACCGTTATTTTAAGTGTTGTTGATGGCAGTAACATTCGACCATGGTTTACAGATAGCAATAGTCCTATTTCTCAAGGTCTGTATGTATTAAACACTGCTATAAGTAGAGCACGAAAGAAATTGATTATCGTCTGTGATGCGAAATATTGGTTGTTAAGGCAAGATGCAAAAATCCAATTAATCAGCAATCTAATTAATATCTCAAAACAGCAGCCAGCTTATCAGGGGTAAACTGGTGATTGGTAATTTGTAATTGGTGATTGGTGAATAGAAGAAGGCCCCAGCCACCCATCCTTCGTAAATACTACGGAGGGCAAGCAGGTGCTGGGGCTAATCGATTTGGAGGCGACGCAAAACGTCGCATTTTTTTGTTGTTTTTGTGTTAAAATGGGTAAGAATTTTGCGATTTTTCGACCAAATGCGCAGGGGGGTAAGAAGTAAAAATCTCAATTTTTAAAATTTTTTTAATCATTTCCACGCAAGCACTTAGCAATTTTGCACTTCAAAAAAATTGGCTGATTTTCGACCAAATGCGCAGGTTGAGCCAATAGTAGAAGGACACTTTTTTGGCCCGAAGGGCGAAAAAAGAAATTAAATATCAATCCGCCTTACGTCTGGCGGATAAAAAATCAATCCACCTTCGGTAAACCTACGGTGGACAAGAATGCAAAATTGAGGAGGCCAAGCGACGCTTGGCAGGTGATTGAGATTGAGATTGCTTAGTTTTTAGTTTAGAGCATGGAGAGGGAAAAATCAGGGTACAAATCAGCTTTGAAATTCCGGTATTGATTGAAATCGTAATTGTCTTTCCTGTGCTTTTATACCGCAGGTTGCGTTTCGGTTATGCTTACCGGCGGATACCGCTCACGCAGGGCAAGTTCGCAATCGTTGACCCGGGTGATTATTATGAACTGGCGAAGTACAAATGGCATGCCCGCCGTGACGGACGGACGTTCTACGCATCGCGTTCCGTGAGGACGAAAGAGGGGAAGAGGCGGATATTCCCTATGCACCGCCAGATACTAAAGGTTGCTGATGATATGTTTGTGGACCATATCAATCGCTACGGGCTTGACAACCGAAGGGCAAATCTTCGGCCTGCAACACCCGCTCAGAACATGCGCAACCGCGTTAAATTCGATAAGCGTAAGTATGTGTCGAAGTATAAGGGCGTCAGCCACAACAACGGCAACAAGGCGTGGCAGGCGGAAATCTATCAGAACCACAAGCGGATATTCCTCGGTTGCTTCGAGGACGAGGAGTGGGCAGGGCGGGCGTACGACCTTGCCGCGAAAAAATATCACGGCCAGTTCGCAGTATTAAACTTCCCGAAGGAGCAGAAAGCCTAGTCCCGCAACTTTTTGCATAAAGTATATCTCAAACACTTACTAACCATTGTCTGTAAGATTACCGCGGCCGCAGTGCGGGCCCCCTAAGGGACAAGCTCGCAATAACAGCAAAAAAACTTCCGCACTTTCATGCAATTTTCTGACCGGTGCGAAGGCTAAACAAACCTGAATAGATGTGGATAATCTATATCTCCTGCATTATACTTAGTATGATGAACAAAAAACCGCACAGATATTCAGTTCTTCTGATTTACATAGTATTGGCTTTGGCCACTTTTATCGCCTTCGAGCAGGTACGGCAAAATGCATTCGTCGAGCTGGATGACAACGTCTATGTAACTGATAATCACCATGTTAAATCAGGGTTCACCCGGGAATCTGTCGTTTGGGCGTTTACCACAACGCGTGCCTCCAATTGGCATCCATTGACCTGGCTAAGCCACATGCTGGATTGCCAGCTGTTCGGGACAGACCCTCAATGGCATCACCTGGTCAACCTGTTTTTCCATATAGCAAACACTTTATTGCTTTTTGGTATTTTGAAAAAGATGACAGGGGCGGTTTGGCGAAGTGCTTTTATAGCTGCCGTGTTTGCCCTCCATCCTCTACACGTCGAGTCCGTGGCATGGATATCCGAACGCAAGGACGTCCTGAGCACGCTGTTCTGGTTTTTAACGATGGCCGCATATCTGCGCTATACCAAACGCCCCCGCATAAGTCGATATCTTTTAACGCTATTAACCTTTGCACTTGGCCTGTTGGCTAAGCCGATGCTCGTGACTTTGCCGTTCGTATTACTTCTGTTGGATTACTGGCCGCTCGACCGGAGTGGCTCCGGGAAAAACATCCGTTCTCAATGGCCCCACCTGGTTCTGGAGAAAATTCCATTCTTCGTCCTTTCAGCGGCCTCAAGTATCGTTACCTATTTTGCTCAGCAAAGCGGGGGGGCTGTAGTGACTTTCCCGTTAAAGCTTCGCATCGCAAATGCCCTTCTTTCTTATATCAGCTATATAAGCAAGATAATTTATCCGAACCGTCTGGCGGTTTTGTATCCTTACTCAACGGAGAAATTACCCCTATGGCAGTCAGTAGTGTGCTTCGTTATATTGGTGATTATAACAGTAAATATAATTTTTATACTCAGGCGGCACCGTTATCTAACTGTTGGCTGGCTGTGGTACCTTGGAACATTAGTCCCTGTTATAGGCCTGGTTCAGGTGGGCGCACAGGCTATAGCCGACCGTTATACTTATTTGCCTTCGATTGGAATTTTGATTATGGTCGGCTGGGGTGCTGCTGAACTTTTTAAAAAGTGGCACCTACCAAAGATTGTGCCCGCCATAATAACCTGCTTACTGCTTGCAGTTCTTCTGTTCTTCACACGAAAACAGGTAAGCTACTGGCGCAATGGACTTACCCTGTTCGGACATGCTCTTGAAGTAACCGAGAACAATTTCATTATGCACAATAATTTTGGAAATATACTGCTTGAACGGGGTTATTTCGACGAGGCACTTGAGCATTTTGATGAGGCAATTCGCCTTAAGCCGGATTATCCTGATGCCATTTCCAATCGAAGCTTAGCCTATGCTCAGCTTGGTAAATACGAACTGGCTGTCAATCATTTTAACGAAGTGTTGCGAATCAATCCCAATCATCCTGACGCACACAACAACTTAGGAGGCGTTCTTTTGGGACTGGGTAGGTTAGACGAAGCAGTAAACCATCTTCGTCGGGCGCTGGAGATCGAGCCTGATCGGCCCAACTTCCACTATAACCTCGCCACCGCCTATAGATTGCAGGGTAAACTCAACGAAGCTATAAATAGCTATCGCCAAACACTGAGACTCAATCCCAACTATGCCGACGCACATAACGAATTAGGGCGACTGTTCCTGGAACAGGGTAAGCTCAACGAAGCAGTAACCCACTTTCATCAGGCACTGGGCATCACGCCCGATGATGCTAACGTGCACTACAACCTCGCCAATGCCTTTAGACTGCAAGGTAAGCTCAACGAAGCTATAAATAGCTATCGTCAGGTACTGAAGCTCAAGCCAGACTTTGCCGATGCACATGCTAACCTGGGAGATGTTCTGGCCCGTCAGGGAAAGCTTGAGCAGGGCATTATACACTTTTATGAGGCGTTACGTATCAGGCCCGACTGGACCGGTGCTATGAATAATTTTGCCTGGTTCCTCGCTACCTGTGAGGATGATGAATTCCGAAATCCTGCAGAAGCGGTTCGTTTTGCAGAACATGCCTGTGAATTGAGTAATTACGAGAATCCTGCTTTTCTTGACACTTTAGCTGTCGCTTATGCGGCAGCGGGACGATTCCCTGAAGCTGTTGCCACTGCCGAAAAAGCATTGGAGTTAGCCCAACTCTCAGGGCAAAACCAATTAATAAATGAAATTGAAAATCATCTGAGCTTGTATAAGGCAGGTCAGTCTTATCGTGAGTCGCTGCCTTGATAGAACAGTTTTCAGTAAGTAAATTCGTTTGCGATGGCAAAGACACTCTACATAATCGACGGTCACGCGCATATCTACGCTGCCTACTATGCCCCAATGCGTCAGCGACTGACCAGTCCATCGGGTGAGCTGACCAAGGCAACCTATATCTTTACGACGACTGTCCTCGGCCTTATCGCAAATCAAAAGCCGGATATGCTTGTCGTGGCGCTGGACAGTAAAGTGCCGAGCTTTCGCACAAAAATCTTTAAGGAATACAAGGCCCACCGGCCGCCGATGCCCGATGATATGCCGGCACAAATCAACCGAATCGAGCAGATACTTGCTGCGATGAATATTCCCACTTTGCGAATCGACGGCTTAGAGGCCGACGACATAATCGGGACATTGGCTAAAAAGGCCTCCGCTGCGAAAATCGATACGTATATCTGCTCAAGAGACAAGGATATGCTGCAGCTTCTCGATAAGCATGTTTTCACTTTCGATATAAAGACCGGCAAGCGTACGGATGTCGAGACGCTCTCTGCTAAGATGAAACTCACACCGCAGCAGTTTCTCGATGCACTCGCCCTGCAGGGTGACACTTCCGACAATGTGCCGGGCGTCCCCGATGTTGGGCCGAAAACCGCCGTTGAGTGGATTCAAAAATACGGCTCAATCGAAAACCTTTATAAACACGCCGATGAAATAACAGGCAAACGCGGTGACAACCTGAGAAAATCGAGGAAAATTGTTGATTTAAGCAAGGAGCTTGTAACCATCGACCGCTCTGCCCCGATTGATTTGGATAAGAATGCCTTCGCTGTAAAGAAATTCAATGAAGAAGCACTTGCTCAGATTTTCACAGAACTCGGCTTTAGCCGATTGTTAACCCAATTAGGTCTGTCGAAAACAGCAGAGATCAAACCAACTCAGGTAGCAGCAGCGCCGAAAACTACACAGCCGTTAGGTCAATCTGACTCGGTAAAAACAATCAGTCACGACTATCAGCTTATCGATACAGATACAAAATTTAAAAAATTCCTAACCGAACTGAAAAAGCAGAAGTTGTTCGCCGTCGATACAGAGACCACATCCCGCAATGCAATGAGAGCTGAGTTTGTGGGTATTAGTTTCTGCTGGAAGCAGCACAAGGCGTACTACCTGCCGGTAAGAGCGCCGATGGGTGCCAAATGCCTCGATAAGGAAAAAGTGTGCCGTGCGCTCGGCCCAATATTGGCAAACGAAAAGATTAAGAAAATCGGCCAAAATATAAAGTACGACATGCTCGTCCTGCAAAATGCCGGTATGCCTCTCGGCGGCATTTACTTCGATACTATGGTCGCCTCATATTGCCTTGCGGCAGAGCGCACGAGTCACTCGATGGACAATATGGCACTGGATTTTTTGAATTACGAATGTATTCCAATCTCGGCACTTATCGGCAAAGGCAAAAATCAACTCACTTTCGATATGGTAGATACCCTGTCAGCCTGCGAATATGCCGCCGAAGACGCAGATATAACACTTCAGCTTTATCACTATTTGAAGGAGCGGCTTGAGCAGCAACCGGCCCTGAAAAAGCTATTCGAAGAGGTGGAGATGCCGCTTGTCTCAGTTTTGGCTGTGATGGAGGCGAACGGTGTATCGCTCGACACTAATCTGCTGAGAAAAATGTCGGTCGAGCTTACCAAGACGATGGAAAACATAACGGAGAAGATTTATAAACACGCGGGTACAAGCTTTAATATCGACTCGCCGAAACAATTAGCGGAGATTTTATTCGACAAGATAAAGCTTGAGCCGATTCGCATAGGCAAAACCGGCAGAAGCACCGATGCCGCTGTGCTCGAAGAGTTGTCGGGCGAACATCCAATCGTTGATTTAATTCTCGAATATCGCACGGTAAGCAAGCTGCAGAATACTTATGTCGATAAACTCGGCTCGCTAATCAATCCGCGAACCGGCAGGGTACATGCATCCTTCAATCAGACCATCACCGCGACGGGACGGCTTAGCTCGAGCGCCCCGAACCTGCAAAACATTCCGATTAGGACCGAGCTGGGCAGTAAGGTACGCTCGGCATTTGTGCCGAAGAGCAAGACCGATTGTATTTTGAGCGCTGATTATTCGCAGATAGAGCTTCGCCTGTTGGCGCATTTTTCGAAAGACAAGGCCTTACTGGACGCCTTTGCTGCCGATAAGGACATCCACCGCTTCGTGGCTTCGCAGATTTACAATTGTCCCATATCGAAGGTGACCGATGAGATGCGTTCGCGGTGCAAGGCGGTGAACTTCGGAATCATCTACGGCCAGGGGCCATACGGACTGTCCCGGACGATTGGGATAACCCACGCCGAGGCGAAGAAATTCATCGATGATTATTTCAAACGCTATAGCTCGATTCGCAAATTTATGGATGAGGTAATCGAAAAAGCCAAGCGAACGGGGTACGCTGAGACTATCCTGAATCGACGCAGGGCAATTGCAAACCTTAACAGTAAAAATGCAAACAAGCGGGCGCAGGCAAATCGGCTTGCCGTCAATACCACCG
>CAZUTR010000043.1:0-12275 GCA_964623545.1 uncultured Pirellulales bacterium
GTAAGGCCGCTCGCCCCCGGGTCTTGGCGCACTTCGCCGACCACGACGACCAACAGCGCCGCTCCATGGCTTTAGAGGTTCTTTAACTACTTTTTCGAGCTTCCTGATTTCATTAAACTTGGCCTGCAATTCACCTGTCCAATATCTTGATTTGACAGGCAATCGCTCGATATTGGTCCCATTAAAGCTATAAAGCATATAAAAATAACGTCTCTCGCGCAAATTTCTGCCACCTGACCAGTCATTTACAGGTACCACGTCTAATAATAAAGCTCCAGTTGAATAATCAACCACCTCAGGCATTGTAATCTCACCAAGTCGCTTCTGCTCCTCCTGGTCACTCATTTCGAGGGTAACTTGTTTGGCTCTGCCAATAGTCTCTCCCTGTCGTACACCAAAGTTTTCGCTGTACCAGTAGCCCAGCGCATATCGGGACACGGTTACTGAGACAGTATTTGTGGCTTCTTGCACATCGATTGGGAAGAAGTACAACCTCGCCGGTATGGTGACGCTCTGGGTTACATCAGAAAACTTACTCCACAAAATAACTTCATTTCTCTTGTCCCTGTCCTCGGCGGTTATATTTTGTGTCCCCGCTACGGGATTGAAAACACCTAAACGAATCTTGTATCTATAAGTATTACCCGCCTCAACTGTATCATCATGCGCCCAAAAGACCAAATCATCGGTCATATTGGCAAAATCACTTTCTTCGGTAAGCCTGATCCCTTCGAACTCACCATAAATATCGCTCGTCGTTTTCGAAAGGTCCTTGGTTCTTGGTCTAAATTGCTCCCTTTCGTCCCGAGTATCAACTCGGCGTTCACGCGGGCTTCTCGTCGGCGTTCTTCGGGTTGTTGTAGGTGTCCTTGGCGTAGTAGGAGGACTCCCAGGACCCACATCGCGCATCCAGGGATATTCTTCTTCTGTACGGTCTCGTGTGGTTTTGCTCCGTCGGTCTTCCCTGCCCCTCTCACGTTCCTCTTTTAGCGCCTCCCTTTCCTCGCGTCTTTCCTGCAATTCTATGTCGCTCTGCAGCTTTGCAAACTTCTTATGTAATGAAGGCGGAAACCATTCCTCTTTTGCCGATGCAATACAATAGGCCTGAGGCTGTAAAACGTCTATCTGAGCTCCCATACCCTTAAATTGAATAAGGCGCACCTTTATCCCTCCCGCCGGCAGGCCACCGGCATCCTCTATGACCTCAAACATCTTCCTGCGGTGGTCAATCTTCGTGCGAGGTACGATCTCCCACCCGCCCCAATTGCCGTCATCGCCCAATTGCTGTCTTTGCAACTGTACAGCAGCGAAAACCGGCTCTGCAAGACTTTGGTCACGCCATTCTGGCTCGACAGCTTCGCCGGCAAAATTATCGTAAAAACTCTCTACTAACTCAGAAACATCAAATTCCGCTTCCACAGTCACAAAATCAATATCGTTCGGCTCAGAGGAATCTTCGGCATAAGGATTTTCAACATCGACTACTCTGGTAGGAACGTAAGCCACCGCTCTGATATGCTCAACATCGACGTTTTTGATTTCACCAACCTCTGGAATACTATATTTTATCTCGTCTTTGCGCACATCTCTCGAAATATGAGGCGGTTGAGGAACACCATAACCAACGTCGACACCTCCAATAGCAGAATCAATCTTAGCAACAAAAGCAGGAAGACATGGGTCATAATCGTCCTTCAGCTCAGGTCTGAGATTCAGCTTGTTCTCCAGGTCTTGTGCCATTGTACTTATGTGACCATCAATCTCGCCGGCCCCAAAATTCTTATTATCGTAACTCACAACATTAGGACTTAAAATGACACGTGTGAACAAAAGCCAGATGCACACGAGACCTATAAGACCACCTACCAGCTTCTCGACGTGCTTTTCGAAAAAGTTACCGCCTTTTCCTATCATATTTCATATCTCACATTCTGATTTGTACTACAATACCTACCTTGTTACATTACTTTCCTCATCCTCAACTGTCTCCTTTAACGACCCCGGTTTAACTTCGTCATAGCCGGCTTTGTTGAAGATATATTCACAAGTTAAGCTCAATTCTACTACGGCGTCCTCACCATAGCGATATAGCTCGTGATTTTCGTCTTCTCGGTCGATTGAGTTGACCGAGCTTCGCAAAATTGTTATTTGATTGTGCTTAAAGGATTGCGCCGGCTCTTCTCCGGAAAATCCCCTGAATTTGTGTTCTTTAGCGCTGCAGAGCTCTTGCATAAACGGCAGAACCGCTTTGTTAGTAACTATCACAGCAACATTAAAGTGCACAACGTCAATATCTTTATCGGAGAAACGATGAGTGAAAGGAGTTACAAGCACATCCTGAGCCGAAGAAACATAACTGGGTCTGGTGGCGTCCGCCACCGTCTCTCCACGCCTCAATGTCACGATGTTCCCGCCAAAACCCACGTGCATAAGGCGTTTGACCGGTGATGTATAAACACTGCCTGAGCCGGCGTTCAGAGCTCCTATCGTATCAACAACATCTTCAATAATCCAATATGCAAGCTGCCAATACCAGCAGTCCTCAACCGCTTCCTCCATCGACTCATATTCATATTCGTTCCAGAATACATATCCGCTTAAATCGGCCGGATTAGCATAAACAGAAGCAGAATTTGCCTTTTCTCTGCAAAGGACATCTACTATCGTGGCCTCAGAGCCCTGTAGGTTTGAGTATCCACTTCCTCTACCTGCGCGAGAATCTGAAGCGGCAGTTTTGCGAAGGCTTCTCTGAAGTTCATTATTTGTCGGGCAATCGCGTGCGACAATACGGCTTAACATATTGTCTATTCCGGCACGAAACAGCTCGCCAAATTCATGGAAAACAAACGCAGATGTATCTGACACTGATGGAAAGAGCTCATAGCTAAGTAATTCCCGCTGAGAGGTCTGTTCAGATAAAAGTGCTATTTGATTAGCGTCTCTTTCGTACTCCAGCTGAAATCTTTTATCCACTTCGGCTTGCTCGCGGGAAACAACGTTATTGTCAAGAGACCGAATTTTCCTGGCCCTCTTCGAAATACTTTCGGTTTCTATCTGCTTAAGCAAACTTCTGCCCAAAAACTGTGTAGGAACAAACAGAAGAACACTGACCAGCACTATCACAACCGGTATCAACAGCGATGAGTATCGCTTGAAAAAACTCATACCTCCCATAACGTTACGAAATTTCGACATGTCCATAATCACTCTACCAAATCTGCTTTGCTATCGTTCTCTTTTCTATTCACAATCCCGCACTTCGCTCCTCTTATTATATTATTCGCTCGCCAATGCCGCCGTTCATTTCACACATCTTCACTTTCATGAGTCTCTCGGGCCTTACCACCGTTACGGGGTGCTCATCTATCCATGGGCGCTTCTGTATTCGAACCGCTCTCGACGTCTTCGCTGGGAGCATCTTTCCAGATAAATTTAGCATTCAATACAAACCAGTGGTCATTAACTTCATAAATTGGCTGTCCCAGCCGGTCAACCTTCTGTTTTCCCCGGCTGTCCTTTAGAGCAATCTTACTGATAATTTCCTTTGTCATAGGGTCAATCAGAACCTCAGCACTGCCTTTCTCTATTGTAGCATCCTCGATTCCTATTCCTACAGGCATTCTACCACGCGAATCAACCTCACCGATTTCCAGTTTGAAATTGTCGGCCCTGGTTTTTTCATACAGTTCAAATGGACAACTCGTCTCGGCGGAGGCCTTCGCCGGGGCAAAATTGGCATCGGTTATTCCCTTGTGGTGCATCATGCGTGTGACCAAACCCCATTTGCTTTCATCATTCTCAACACCGGCGGGGTCCAACAAATCATATATATTTTTATATGGACTATACCCAACGATTGTTACAACAAATCCGGCCTTTTTACCACCCTTCCCGCCCTGCTTTGAACTACTTCTCGTATCCGCTCTGGCAGGCGCGCCGCGGACATAGCCACCCCTCGCCCGTTCTCCACCTCTGCGCTCAGCTCTTCCTTCGGTGAAATCAACGCTGCTAAATGACGCAGCCTCGAGGTCTTCTGAAAAGTATGTCGACATATTCGTTATAAATATCTGCTTTCTTTCTTTGCGAGGAGTCTCGAGAATCGTCCCTATACCGCCGTTGGCGAAAGCATTATAAAGCTCCTTCTGCTCAGGATTGTTTTGCTCGTTCGGCAAAGCTGACAGTATGATTTGATAAAGAAGCGGAATTACATCACGATACTTAAAGAGTTGAAATTCTTTCTGTATTGCCGACTTCAATGCGGGAATCTTGCCTTGCTGTTCTTTTACCTCATTATTGACTCTGCTGACCGCGTTAATAATACCACTGATTTTCTGTCGCAGCGGGTCGTTATTTGCATAAGTGACTTTGTCCAGAGTGGTTCTCGCCAAACACATTATGGAAACGAGCAGAAGCGCACATGCCGCTATTATAAAGTATTTGGCTTTGGCAGCCCAGGCCATTGAGCGAGCAACATTCCTCGGCAGCAGATTACTTTCTATTTTTGCAAGACCAAGGGCCTGCAGACCGAGACCATACACAATCCCAAAATCACAAACGCTCTGGTGAAACTTTGCCGCCGAGACACCGGGGCCCATCGCAAGCTTTTTAAACGAATCAGGCCTTTCAATAGGCATCTGCAGGTTCTGTTGAAGATACTTCAGCAGTCCCCGCATTTTCGTGCCGCCGCCAAGTGCAATAATCTTCGTTAGTTTGGTATTGGGATTGGAATTGTTATAAAATCCGAGCGAACGCTGTATCTCAGAAGCCAAATCCGTAAAAACCGGCTTCATCGCCTGTATTATTTGACGGGCATATTTGCTCATCGTAGCAGTACGCTTTAGCTTCTCCGCCTTTTCAAAATTCAGCTTAAATGCATCAGCCACCGCTCTGGTAAAGGCATTACCTCCCATTGGAACTGCCCTTTGCCAGACCGTCGACCTTGTGCAAACAACCAGGTCGGTATTTTCCGCACCTATGTTCAGTATAACTACAGCTTGATTGTCGGCCCTGGCTAACTCAGCACGGTCGTACAGAGCATAATTATACAGAGCCATTGGGGCCATCTGAACATGGTTAACGTTTATGTTTTCATGGCTGTAGTGCTCCATCACTGAATTAACGACATCGCTCTTAATCGCAAAAATACCTACCTTGGCCTCGGGCGCACCGGGCTGGCTCATCAACTGCCAGTCCCACTGCACATCGTTTATATCAAAAGGAATCTGCTGAGCTGCTTCGAACCTGACGATTTCCGGAATGCGTTTCTGCTCTACCGGTGGCAGCTTTACAAATCTTGCAAAGCTGTTTTGACTGGGCACCGAAACGATTACATCATCCTTGCCCAAATTGTGCTTTTGTACAAACTGACGCAAAGTCAGGGCAACCAGCTCATCCCTTTCCGCCGCCTTTACACCGGTTCCGGTGAGAATTTTGCCGTGCTGGATATTGTCAAAATCTATTACTTCGGCAGTGCCTCTGGCGCTGCTTAGGCGTAATGCCTTTAGAGAACTATTGCCTATATCTATTGCCCAGATTGCACCGGTACCTAAAGCCATAATAGGTTCTCCTGCCCTATGGGCTGAATATGACTCGATAACAGTTGTAAATCCGCATATACATATATATTATACTACATTATGAGAACTTTTGCCATATATACTCTCGGCTGCAAAGTCAATCAGTATGAAAGCCAGCAGATTCGAGAGCTGCTCGAACGCTTTGGACTTAATCAGCTCGACACTGTACATGCACCTAAGCTCGATAATTGCGGGGCAAAAACACCTGACCTGATTGTTATTAATACATGCTGCGTCACCCAATCTGCCTCCGCCAAGAGCAGGCAATATATTCGAAGAGCACAAAATCTCAGTCCAAATGCCTATATAGTAGTTGCTGGTTGTATGCCGATTGCGTCAAACGGCGAATTAAATAATATAACAGGTAAAAATATTCGCCTCATTAAAAGTCGAAACAATCTTACAGCTACTTTATATAATCATGTCAGGAGCCAAAAAACCACTTCAGAATCACCAGGTTTCTTGGGCCGCCTTGAAACATCTATTAAACCAAAAAAATCACCTAAAATCAAGTATAAAAACGATTCGGCCTACCCGGATGAGCTTGGCTTAATATCATCATTCAAAGGCCATACACGGGCCTTTCTGAAAATCCAGGGTGGTTGTGACGGCTACTGCAGCTATTGTATCATACCGAAGACACGGCCCTTTGTTCACAGCAAACCCATTGAAGACGTTCTCCAGGAGGCGCAAGCGCTTGTCGAATCAGGGCATAGAGAGATTGTCCTGACGGGTATATTTCTCGGAGCTTTTGGTCAACAGACTGTAAGACGCAAAAAATGGCCTGATAACACCAACAGCCAGTTAGCCGAGCTGCTGGATAAATTGGCGGAAATACCGAATCTTGCAAGGATAAGATTAAGTTCACTGGAGCCAGCTGATGTAACAGAGCGATTGTTAGATGTTTTTTGCAGTCATCGTAACATTATGCCGCATTTGCACTTGTCTTTGCAGTCGGGTTCGGACGCGGTCCTCAAGAGAATGTGCAGGCAATATACTATTGGCGAGTTCAGAGACAAAATTTCGTTAGTCAAGTCGCGGCTGGACAGGCCCGCGTTGACTGCTGATATCATTGTTGGTTTTGCAGGTGAGAGGGACTGCGATTTCGAGGCGACAGCTGAGCTGGCAAAGGAGAGCGGTTTCGCAAAAATGCATGTTTTTCCGTTTTCATCAAGGGCGGGCACGGCAGCGGCGTCAATGGATGGGCCTGTGAATAAAAGGGTTGTGAAGGAGCGGGCGCAAAAGCTGCGGGATTTGGATATCGAGCTGGGCTGGCAGTTCAGGCAGCAATTTATCGGTGAAAGCGTACAAATATTGGTTGAGAATAACAATGGAACACCAAGTGGGCGAAGCGAAAGGTACTTTTCGGTTTATCTTGATAAAACAACATCTAAGGTTCAAAAGGGTGAGCTTGTAAAGGTGAAATTGATAAAAAATAACAAAAATGGAATGATAGGACAACTCGGCGGAAAAGAAAAAAGATAAAAAAAGTCTGGAAACAGATGGAAATGGGGGTTTTTTACAAGAATTTTGGAAAATAGGTCGATTGGCGCTATTGATAATGCAGATATTATAGGACTATTACGCTTTTAGGTCAAAAAAGGGGGTAAAAATTGTCAAAAATTTGCAAAAATTGCACAGAATTGAACGGAAATTGACAGAAATTTGCAAAAAATGAATGCTTTTTGAGCAAAAATACGCGCTTTTTTGCACGTTAATTACCCGCCTGCGCGGGCACAAGTTGGAGAGATTTGGGTAAAAAATGAGCAGTTTTTTATATGAAGCGTGGATGAGTAAATGAGTAGATGAGGAGATTATAAAGACATTTTGACACCCAGCGGAGCTGGGGGCTAACCGATTTGGAGGCGATGCGGAGCATCGCGTTTTTCTTTATGTGGGGGCGGGCTCTTCAATTGATTAATGATTATTGATGATTGATTATTTGAATTGATTTGAGATGAGCCGGAGGGGGATTGACATTAAGTTGGATTTTTGGTATAATAGATGGTTTAAGGTGAGTTGCTTTCATGGAGGGCGGAGCAGCTTTCAAAGAAAAGAGGATAAAAAATGGTTCCCCTGCTGAAGAACCAAGAAAAACTTCTCGGGGACGAGGGAGTGGATAGGAAATAAATCTTTGTCAACAAATTGCACAGAATATAATAAATTGTTAAAAAAGTATTGAATATTATTATGTTATTAAAAGGAGGAAATGGAGGTGACGGAGCTAGAGTTTGCGGAGATTTATTTGGCAACTTGCAATTTCACTTTTGGTGCATATAATCAGTGGAGAAATAATAAGGTGAAGGGAATCGCGAATGAGCGGAGATGTAAGCAACAAGAAAAGACTTATTGCAATTACAGAAGCCAACCTTAAGGGAAAAAACAGTCACATATACATCAGTGGCCACCATGACTTCTTCCCGCATGAGTGCTATGGTCAATCGAGTAAGAAAAAAGGTATTAGTAAGGAAATGACATTAATTGTAGAGGGATTGACACAACCAATAAAGACGGACATAGGAATCAATGGCACGAATGGGAAGCCTCGCAATTTCTTTAGAAATCGGCGGTGGGTCCGAAAGTTCTTTGAGAAACATGAATTAAAAGCCGGAGATGTGGTTGCAATCGAGAGGTTAGATAAGTACATCTATCGAGTATATCCTTTCGAAAGCAAGAATGTTAGAGAGGGTGCGCATATTCCGGATCACTGGCATAGAGTAGATCTAAGGAAACCTACTGTAATAGACCTTTTTGCTGGTTGTGGCGGAATGTCTGTTGGTCTGAAAAAAGCTGGATTTGAGAACTTACTCGCTGTGGAATGGGACGCTTCTTGTTGTGAGACCTTCAAAGTTAATATCAGCCCAAGAATATTACAGTGTGCGATTCAGGAAATAGAGAGCTTTCCGTCTTGCGATCTGCTGGTCGGTGGGCCTCCGTGTCAAGGTTTCAGTAATTTGGGTGAGAAACTCCCAAATGATCCACGGAGGCAGTTATGGCGACATTTTCTTCGAGCAGTAGGAGATGCTAAGCCATTCATCTTCGTTATGGAGAACGTGCCTCCTCTTTTGAAATCAGCAGAATATGAAGAAATATGTAAGGAATCTAGAAAACTCGGTTACGAGATTGAAAGCCGTGTCTTAAACGCTGCCGATTTCGGCACTCCTCAGTTGAGAAAAAGAGCTTTCGTGATAGCCAGCAGAGTTGGAAAACCAACCTTTCCCAAAGCAACTCACCAAAGTCCGGATACTCCACCAAAATTTGATACTAGAAATTTGACATATTGGCGGACTGTTAGGGATGCCATAGGAGACTTACCAGCCACACCAGATGGCGAAAATTGGCATATCGGGAGAAACCCAACCCCGCTTTCATTACGTCGGTATAGCTGTATACCTGTCGGAGGTAATCGTTGGGATTTACCGGATGAGATTACGCCACCTTGTTGGAAAAGAAAGACGAAAGGAGGAACCGACCTTTTCGGACGACTATGGTGGGACCGTCCATCTGTAACTATACGAACTGAGTTTTACAAACCTGAGAAGGGACGGTATCTGCATCCTGAAGAAAACAGGCCAATCACCCATAGAGAAGCTGCGAGGTTACAGGGATTTGACGATAAGTTCCAGTTCATAGGAAAAAAGATAGAAGTAGGTATTCAGATAGGAAATGCCGTACCTCCTCCACTTGCATATCATATCGGAGTTGCGGTTATGCAAGAAATAAGAAGAGCAAAGCGAAATATGGCTTCGCCGAAAGTTCTTCGAAGGGAGAAAGTCTGTGTCTGAATCATCGAAGATAGAAACACTTATCGCAGAAGTGGAGGAGAACCTTGCACATTTCAAACATGAGTATAAAGGTTTAACATGGCGGCAGAAAGTTCTCTTATTGGTTGAACTAACAGGGGGTGTTAGAAAGCTTGGTAAGAATAGTAATCCTGCTGCTGCAAAAGTAGGTTCACGCGAGCGCTTGAGACTTTACTTGCAGGAGCATGTAGGAATTATCATTGCCGCTGAAGAACTCCAAGTAGTGTCGGGTATTTCAGAATATGCAAGGCGGATCCGTGAGTTGCGTGTTCAAGATGGATATAAGATTCTAACGGGTTATAGCTGTGATCCTGAGTCTGGTATATCCTTAAAACCTACAGAGTACCTGTTATTAGATAAAGAAGCCGATGTTACAGCAGCACGCAGATGGCATATTGCCAACAGGATAAGGAGAGAAACTCAAGGCGGAAGCAAGGGACGTCTCCTTAGGTATCTATTAGAGAATGTCGGCCAAGTTATAACTACTGAGGAACTTGCATATGTGGCCAAGGCACGAGAATTCGGTCGTCGGATCCGTGAGTTGCGAACAGAGGAGGGCTATCCTATTGCAACACAATTTACGGGCCGCCCAGATTTAAAGATGGGTGAGTATGTTCTTGAGAGCAAAGATAGAATTGCTGAATCTCATGACCGCCGCATACCATTTGAAGTTCAGAAGGCAGTATACGAAAGAGATAATAACACGTGTAGTCTCTGTGGATGGCTGAGGAAAAAGTGGACTCGTAAAGATCCAAGAATTCTTGAACTTCACCACCTCCAAGAGCATGCCGCAGGCGGAGCCAATGTTGCCCAAAATCTCATAGTACTATGTAGCAAATGCCACGACGAAATACACGCAGGTCGAAAGGAGCTTCCTCCCAATATCTTGGGGTAGGCCTTTATGGCGGATGTGTATACAAAGTCCAAACGAAGTGAAATAATGGCCCATATCAAGGGCCACAATACTTCACCTGAACACACCGTGGCCCAGCTATTAAGAAAGTTGAAGGTAAAATATCGTCGAAATGTAAAGTCTCTGCCCGGTCAACCTGATTTCGTAATCCCTTCAGCAAAAGCCATAATATTTGTTCACGGGTGTTTCTGGCATAATCATTCAAACTGCGCCAGAGCAAAACTACCAAAAACAAACAGGAAATTTTGGAAGCAAAAGATCGAAGGCAACAAAAGACGGGACATGAGAATCTCACAATCGCTTAGAAAGGAAGGTTGGCATGTTTTTACAGTTTGGCAGTGTGCACTTCGTAAACCTGAGAGAGTTTCGAATCGGTTGAGAAGATTACTTGCTTAAAACCCGAGAATATGGAACATACCCCAGCCAGAGGACGGTTCGGACAAGTCGGACGCATCGGACATTTCGGACAAATATTAATCCTGGGATAAACCCAGGGGCTTTCGGATTGAAGTAAACCCACTAATAAATTAGGGGGCTAAGTATTATTTGGACCCCTGTACCTAGGGCACAAGCATACGCAGGAAACTACATTCAGACTGGGTAACAATTCGGTAAATTCCTGCAAATGTTACTTGAATTGTCGAGGAGGATAGTGTACAATTAAACAGGCCTTTCGGTGCACTTTATGCGCTTGAGGCAGGGGAAAAAGTGCAATTGGATGGGGCATTTCTCTGCTGCCGCTGTGTTTTAAAGGAGAGGAAAATGAACAGGTCGTTAGTCTTTTTAAAGGGTATTTTTAATAGTTGAAAAAGAGGTGTAAACAAAAATGAGAACAAAACCAATCCTGTTATTGCTTCTATTGAACACATTTGTGGTCGCTAATTCATTCGCCCAGGAAATTCCCCTGGTTTATGATGTTGAGAACACGGGCGCGGATTGCAATGCGCCGCCTTTACCGGATTTCGATGATCTGCCGTCCGTTGAACCTCTGACCGACCCGTTCGAGTGGTCCGATGGCAGCGGCCGCTCCACCGACTTCAACGACTGGAGGTGCCGACGCACTGAAATCAAGGCTGAGTTAGAGCATTATGAGATTGGGGAAAAGCCGGACCGTCCGGAAGACATTACGGCCGGCTACTCCGGTGGCATACTCACAGTGAATGTAACTGTGAATGGAAAAACGCTCACGCTGACTTCGGCAGTTAGCCTCCCATCGGGGGACGGACCCTTCCCTGCAATCATCGGGACGAATTTTGGCGCAGTTATTCTTCCAGCTGACATTTTTACAAGTCGTAATATTGCAACCATCGGGTATGTCCACGACCAGGTAACAACTTACGACAATCCGTCACTTTCAGACCCTTTCTACCAGCTTTATCCTGAACAGAATCTTAGTAATGCCGGGCAATATAGTGCATGGGCGTGGGGTGTTAGCCGCTTAATCGATGGCCTGGAGCTGGTTCAGGATGATCTGCCCATAGATATGAACCACCTGGCCGTAACCGGTTGCTCCTATGCCGGTAAATTGGCCCTGTTTGCCGGGGCGTTCGACGAGCGTATCGCGCTTACAATTGCACAGGAGTCCGGTGGTGGTGGTGCCGCAGCGTGGCGTGTCTCGGAGACGCTGGGGGACGTGGAAAAATTAGGAGCTACGAGTCATCTTTGGTTTATGGAATCCATGTTCCAGTTTTCCGGCAGCAATGTTTCGAAATTACCAATGGACCATCATGAGCTAATGGCGATGGTTGCGCCCCGTGCGTTGTTAGTGCTCGGAAACCCGCCTTGGGTATGGTTGGCAGGAGAGTCGGGCTACGTCTCTTGCAGGGCTGCGCATGAGGTATGGAAAACTTTTGGCGTACCCGACAGGTTCGGCTTTTCTTTTGTCGGGGGACATGACCACTGCGTACTCGCAACCAGCCAGAGAACAGCGGTGGAGGCCTTTGTGGAAAAGTTCCTCCTTGATAACGCGAGCGCGAATACAGA
>CAZUTR010000044.1:0-10741 GCA_964623545.1 uncultured Pirellulales bacterium
TTCGCCCTACGGGCTACGAAGGGTAGGCAGAGGACCCTACTTCGCCCTACGGGCTACGAAGGGCAGGCAGAAGAAAGAGGACAAACGAAGGAAGAATTTATGGGGCGAGGAAGGCGTCGGTTTCAGCAGCGGGGACTTCGACTCCCTCATATACTTGAGTTCCCTGAAGGGTAAATATATCGTCCTTATCGATGCCAACGGAACGAATCTTGATAAATCTTACGGAGCCGTCGCCGAACAAGACATTCTGGCCTCGCCGATTGTGATTGATACTGTTGAGATTTAGAAGTGCTTTGTTTAACTGAATTTTAACAGGGATAGAGAAATCTTTGGGCAGGTTTTCGAAAAGCGGGTTCATATCGGCCATTATAGCTTTCTCAGCTAACAGGCATTTGTCTGTCGGTTTCTTACATTCGATACGAAAACTATAGGTCACCCAATCTCGCGATGGGAAATCATTGTATTGGTTTACATTGCCGGATTCCATCGCCACCTTACGATGTTTTCTGCCGGCACAGACAAAATCTTCCGGCTTGACATAACCATCTTTTACCAAAAGCCATAATCTGCGTGTGTTGGACTGGTTTTCTTTGCCTTGGTATCCGACCTTCCACCATGGTGAGCCCGCCGCCGCTGCAACCGCCGGCGGTTGGCCCTGGTGGTCTGAGCTGTAATTATTAAAGCCCTGGAATATGTTTCCCAACTGGAACTGACACTTCTGCTGCAATGATTTTTGGCGTGCACAATTTAAGGCTATATTGGCTGCGGTAATCACAACCGTTCCGACAATCATAAACACCGCTGCCGTCGCCAGCCGTTTGCCTAAATTTCCCCAGAACCAGCTCCTGGTAGTAACCTTTCGGCTTTGTTCGGCAGCGAGTAGTTGCTGGAGGCCAAGCTCACCTGAACGTGCGAGGTTATTAAGTCGAAAGATTGTCCCCTCCGCCACATCATCCGGGCAGGACTCCGGCTCCAGAGTATCCAGCGGCGAGAGGGCAGCTTTGAATGCGGAGTGTATTTCGGCGGCTTGCTCGTTAGAAGCTATTAGCGATTCGGCTTCGGTGGATTCTTCTTCTGTGGTCAGACCTATACAGTAATCAAATAATAACTGTTTTTGCCGACTGCTTAATGGAACCATTAGTATCTTATCTCCAGAATTCTGCTCGGGGGCAATAAAGACATTTCATCGAGTTTTGTGGTTATGTTTCCATTCTTTTGCAAAACAACCAACTGCTGTATGCAGTCTGCTTTTGACTGTTCCTATGGGTATACTCAAAATCTCGGCCATTTGTTTGTATGAAAATTTGTTGAAATAGGCTAAAATCAGGATTTCCCGCAGATTTTCCGGCATATTTGCTATAACTTCTCTGACCCTCAAAGCCGTTTCATCTTTTTGCAGCTTTTCATAAGGTCTTGTTCGAATAGAAGTTATAGCGTCCAAGACGCTGTCGACCGACATTTCCTGTGCATCCGCTATAGCACCTATCGAGATGGCATTTGTTCGCT
Source organism: uncultured Pirellulales bacterium (assembly GCA_964623545.1). Taxonomy (GTDB): domain Bacteria; phylum Planctomycetota; class Phycisphaerae; order Sedimentisphaerales; family Anaerobacaceae; genus CAZUTR01. Next base: position 1,507 of record CAZUTR010000044.1, read on the forward strand.
GTTTTTTTCGAAATGCGTCCTTCGCCTTGTTGGCGGCTATTGTGAAAAGCCAGGGTCGTAAGGGTCGGCTGGCATCGAAGGTTTCCCTACTGGTATAAAGCTGTAAAAAGGTTTCCTGAAAGACGTCATCAATCATATCCTGGCGGTTAATCATCCGTTTTAGGAACGTATAAAGACTGTTTTTGTAATGATTTACGATTTCACGAAATGCATCCTCATCACCGGCCATAAAACTGGTGAGCAGCTCAGCATCATTGTTTATTTTCGAATTAGGTTTCATAGTTTAAACTTAAATGAAGTCAAAGGTAACAATAGTATTGTAAATGATTTATAAGTAAATAAAAATCTTTAATCGGATATACTTAAAAGCCCTGCGAAATAAAGGGGCAACTCGGGCTAAGGAACTTGTAACTGTACCGAATAGAATGTACAATGGATATTAAGATCGGCTGTATGAGGATTCAGTTTAAGGAGTGAGCAGCTATGATACCTTATTCGGTAGATGCATCGTTTGACCATCGGCCTGTTGTTAACTGGCTGATATTTGCAGTGGTGGTTCTGGCGTTTATTGTTCGGCTGCAGTTCGGTGTCGAGCGGATTGAGCCGTTTGCTGTGAAGGGCAGGCCGGAAATAAAGCAAATCGGCAGGGCCGAGGAAACCGAAGCAGAACGGATAGCGGCGGCGCGTCGGGAGATGCTGGAAGAGCAAGCCGAGGATGTAGAGCTTGAGAAGATTGAGCCGGAACCGGTTGTTAAGGAGGGCTCATGGATAGTCGGTTTGTTTACATATAGTTTTTTACATGTGAACGCTTTTCACTTTTTAGTTAATTTGATTTTTCTGTGGTTTTTCGGAAATGCGATATGTGCGAAGACGGGGAATAAAGTGTACCCGATTTTGTATTTGGTTTTTAGTTTGTTGGGGGGTGTGATTCACATGCTGCTTGGTAGGGGACCGGGCATGGGGACAAATGCAGCGATAAGTGGTTTTGCAGGGATGTATCTTGTGCTTTTTCCTGAAAATTCTGTAAACTGGTTTTCACCCTTTCCGCATCCGGTAACTTTTGCAGGTTCGAGCTATACGACTATTATTGTTTGGCTGGTCCTGGATTTTGTTTCAACATTGTGCGGAGTGGAAGGAATTGCTTTTATTGGTCACACGCAGTCGGTAACCTGCATTGCGCATATATTGGTTTTCGGAGTTGGTTTTGGATTAGCTGCTTTGGCATTGAAGAAAAAATGGTTACTTACAGAGAGAGGTGAGAGGTCACTTTTGCAGGTACTCAGTCGGCAGGATGTACAAGTTGAACAAGAGCAGGAAAAAAAGCCCAAAGAATCTGAAGCGAGGAAGCCGACAAAGGTAACAACAACGCCAAAGGATGAATTTATTCATTTTAGCTGTGATTGTGGAAAGAAAATCAGGGTGCATAGAAGATTTGCAGGCAAGACCGGCCAATGTCCACAGTGTAAAAAGCGAGTAAAAATTCCAGCAGGATAAAAAGTAAAAAAGGAGAAATTAAAGCCTTGAGGATTTATTAACTGGCCTCGGAATTCCAGATTTTTTTCGATTGATTCACATACAGTAAAATCATCGTGAGCGGTTACATGGTGGTTATTCGGACCAAATTGACTCCCCTATATTGCCCATTTTGTTTGTGTTCAAGAGTGCTGTATTTTTGTTGTTTTTGACGTTTAGAAAATTTCAAGATTCGCCAAAACATAAGCCGATTTATAATATAGAAACTCAAAAGAGGTGGCTCTGGCAAATGGCCAATAGGTCAGTTAGCTTAACCTTACAGTGCCTCACCTCGCTATGACACACAAGGCAGAACGCAATGCAGGGCATAGCAAGCAAGGGCTAAAAACAATTATAAGGAAGAGCCACACAAACAAAGGGAGAGCCCACAAGGCTCTCCTTTTTTTGTATTTTACAGGTACAGAGATATATGAGCAGAATTGCGGTTGATGTTGTTTTACTGCCATCTGAAAAAATAATTAAGATGGCGATTGAAATCAACGATGAGCTTGTTGAAAAATTCGGCAGGAAAATAGTTTTTAATGAAGACAATTGCCTGCCGCATATTTCATTGGCTATGGGCTGTATTGAGGAAAGTGACATATCCGATATAAAGCGGATACTGAGAATGATTGCTAAGCAGTACCCGGCTGGTGAATTACAAATCACAGGCATCCAGACTTCATCCAATGCGGTTGGTGAAAAAGTTTCAGCTTTCGAGATAGAGAGAACAGAGCGGCTTCAATTGCTTCATAAAAATATAATGAGCGAACTTGCAGAATACTTCACTTCTGATGTAACGAAAGATATGGTAGCCGACGGTGACGTTGAGGACTCAACTTTAATGTGGATTAGAGATTATCGGGAGAAATCAAGTTTTGAGAATTTTTCTCCTCATATCACGCTTGGTTATGGTGAGATACCAGAGCAGGTACAGCCAATGAAGTTAGTAGCGTCCAAGCTGGCTTTGTGTCACTTAGGAAATCACTGCACGTGCAGAAGAATTCTTGCGTCTATTGAACTTTAGCGAAGCTGTAAAATTATCAAACGTATTCGACCGTTGCCGGCGGCTTGGGGGTCAAATCGTACAGGCAGCGATTAACACCTTTTATCCGGGTGATTCGTTCGCAGATACTATTGAGCTTTTCCCAGGGCAGTTGTGTAGCAGTTGCCGTTCGCGCATCTGTGCTTTCAATGCAGCGAACCACAATGATATGTCCGAATTCCCGCTTATTGTTTCTGATGCCGGTCGCACGGTCATTGAGAAGCACAGCGAGATATTGGAAAGCCCCACTGTCGGCCAATTCTTCTTCGACTATAACAGTCGCGGCTCGCACAATATCGAGTCTTTCAGCAGTTACTTCCCCTACGATTCTCGCAGCCAGGGCCGGGCCGGGAAACGGGATGCGCTCTGTGAGTTCCGCCGGCAGGTCGAGCATCCTGGCTACCTCACGAACTCCGTCTTTGCGCAATGTCTTAAGCGGCTCGATGACTGAATATCCATAAGCTGCTTCGGTGTCAATACCAAGCTGAGAGAGGATATTGTGCTGACGCTTTATCCCTGCTGTGGTTTCCTCAATATCGGTGAGAATGGTTCCGTGTAACAAAAACTTTGCGCCTGATTCTTTCACAAGCCGGCTGAAGAGCTTTGAATAGAATGTATCGGTGATGGCTTGTCGTTTATGCTCCGGGTCGGTAATGCCTGCCAGAGCGGTAAGAAATTCCTTCCGGGCATTTACAAGCTCCACATTGATACCCAAACGGGTAAAAATTCCGACAACGCGCTCGGGCTCGTCTTTGCGCATAAGGGCATTATCGACAAAAATTGTTTTGAGTTGTTGACCTATGGCACGGTGTCCAAGCACCGTTACAACGGAGCTGTCAACACCGCCACTGAGGGCATTGATAGCTTTTTCTTTGCCGACTGTCTTTTTTATATAGGCGATTTGTTCTTGTATAAATTTTTCGTAGTTCATTATTGCTGCCTTAAAAACTTGCTAAACCATTAAAAAAACTGAATCTGAGAGGCGTGAATTTAGCACTTTTGGGATTAACCGTCAAGGACTGTATGAAATAAGACAGTTTTGTGGACTTGTCATAAAATTGCGAGTGGTTTTCGCACCTGATGCAATATATATTGAAAATAGGATTGCCCATAGATTTTTATGGTTTCCGGAGAGTTAAATCAGAGAAATTTGTTGAAATTTTCGGGCGGGGAGGTTAGCATTCCTTAAAAAAGAGGCGAGTTTGTGTTAGATGGACGATTCAGCCGGAAACAGTGATAAAGGTAGCGATAAGACAGTCAGCAAGACTGTAGATGATTTCGTTGGATTGCTGAGTGAAGAGCAGCGGATGCTGGTGGTTCTCAAGGCCCAGCTTTACGATGGTAAGTGGGAGCCGATGCTCGAGGACCTGCGCAATCGGTTAGAGGGCAAGCCCTATATATTTAAGCTGGCCAATAGAATTCAGGATGATATTGAGCGCATCGAAGAGATGCAAAAGTTCGAACAAGAACATAATACCGATTTGGCGAACTATGTTGATTTGCCGTAGATTGGTAAGTTTGGTTATATACAAAAAGTAAATAAATGGTGATGGAATTATTTTTGTGAGGAGTATTAGAATGCTGAAGATTTCGGGATATAAATTTATTGTGTTGGTGATTATGTTGCTTTCATTGAATGTGACGTGCTGGGCTGCTAAAACTGCTAAAGTAGTAGAATCGCCCTGGCTTGTTCCGTGGGAACAGCTTGAAGATTCGGAACTGAAGATTCTCTGGCAGCATAAGGTGCCGATGGCAAAAGCAGAGAGCGTAGACCGTTTATTTGTTATCGAGAACTGTCTTTATGTTCTGTCGGACAGGGATTTTCTGGTATCTCTGAACAGAGAGGACGGCAAAGTGTTATTCAGCAGATTTATCGCTCAGACTGCCGTACCTGTACTTGGACTGGAGCTTTATAATGACGAGCTTTTTTCGATAGTCGGTAACAGGCTGGTTCAGCTTAATCCGGAATTCGGCACCGAGCGCAGCGGCATGAGTATTAAGTATGGAGTGACCTGCCCGGCGGCTCGCAACAGCTCACATTTTTATATTGCCGGCTCCGACAGACGTATGCATGCGTTGAGGGCCGAGGATAGGGTTCAGTCTTTTAAGGTGGCTGCTCAGAACGATTCAATGATAACTTCGATTTTGGCTGATGAGAACTTCGTTATACTTTCAACTGATGTTGGTAATGTGATTTGCATCCGCCCGGACAGACCCACGCGGCTGTGGCAATTTGATGATGCCGGCAGTATTATTGGGCCGATTGTAAGAGATGGCAGCGTTTTATATTTTGCCAGCAGGGACACGAGTGTTTATAAGCTCGATATATTCACGGGAAAGTTTGTATGGAAGCGGCAAACCCCGGCGATTCTTGACAGAGCTCCACGAGTTACAAACCAAGCCATTTATCAATATGTTCGTGAAGAAGGCTTGATGGCTATAGATAAATTAAGTGGAGATGTTTTATGGAAGGTCCCGCAGGGTCTTGACCTGTTGGCCGAGGCAAATGAGACGGCCTACGTGATTACCACAGCTGGTAATCTTGTAGCGATGGACAATAAGAAGAAAGAAAAGTTATATTCTGTTGAATTTGCCAGTGTTACAAAACATGGCACCAACCTGGTGGATTCTAAAATCTATATTGCGGGAGATGGCGGCCGAATCGCCTGCTTAGAACCGATTGAGTAAAAAAAAGCAAAAAGCGTATGAGTATTCAAGATATAAAGTGAAATTCATCGCTTTTTCATTAGTAATAAAACCAGGTAGAGCATAGTGGCCAGCCGGCTGGAGGGTCATTACAGCATAGATTAAGTGGGATTAAGAACTTTTGAAGGAAGGAAGCTTAAATGGATGTGAAAATTAAGACTGCTCTGATAAGTGTTTCGGACAAGACAGGTGTTGTGGAGTTTGCCAAGAAGCTGAGCGAAATGGGCGTGAAGATAATCAGCACCGGCGGGACAGCAAAGAAATTAAGCGATGCCGGTGTGAGTGTTGTCGGGATTGAGTCGGTTACCGGCTTTCCGGAGATGATGGATGGCAGGGTAAAGACGCTTCATCCAAAGATTCACGGTGGTTTACTGGCGCTTAGGGATAAGGCGGAACATACTGCTGCGATGAAAGAGCATAATATCGAGCCGATAGATTTGGTTTGTGTAAATCTTTATCCATTTGAGCAAACAGTGGCTAAGCCGGGCTGCTCATTGGAAGAGGCGATTGAAAATATCGATATCGGCGGGCCGAGCATGGTTCGCTCAGCTGCGAAGAATCATAAGTTTGTTACTGTGGTAACCGACCCCGCACAGTACGACAAAGTTATCGATGAGATGAGGGAAAACGACGGCTCTGTGAGCGAGGATATGCGAAGCGATTTTGCGAGAGTAACGTTTGGCTTAACTGCCTCTTATGACGCTGCTATATCAAGTTATCTCAACAATAGGGCGGTTGTGGAGTTTCCGGAGAGAGTGGCTATTTCGCTTAATAAAGAAATGTCTTTACGTTACGGCGAGAACCCGCATCAAAGCGGTGCATTTTATAAGCTGCCCCAAAGCACCGAGACCTCAGTCAGTAGTGCTCGTTTGCTGGATGGCGGTACGGCAATCAGTTTTAACAATCTTCTGGATACCAATGCGGCGTTTGAGCTCGTCAAGGAATTCGATGAACCGGCTGCCGTTGTTGTCAAGCACCTGAATCCCTGCGGCTGTGCGATTGATGAGGACATTTTAGAGGCGTACCGCAAGGCATACGAGGGTGACGTGGTGAGTGCGTTCGGCGGCATTATAGCTTTGAACAGGAAGGTGGACGGTGAGCTGGCCAGGATGATTATGGAGTCGTACAGCCGATTCGGCAAGGCCAGAGGAGCGGGGGGCTTCTTTGCCGAGGTGATTATTGCCCCGGAATTTGATGCGGAAGCGGTTGAAATAATCAGGACATTGAAAAGCTGGGGAAGCAGAGTTCGACTGCTTGAGACCGGCCCGATTGATAAAACCAAGATAGATACATCTGAATTTGATGCACGACGTGTTGTCGGTGGAATGCTTTTGCAAAAGCGTGACCTGATTGGCTGGGAGCCGGATTTGCTGACTTACCCGACAAAGGCAAGACCTACAGAGCAACAGCTTGAGGATTTAAGGATTGCCTGGCTCGCCGCCAAGCATACCAAGAGCAATACGATTGTACTGGCGAAAAACAGGAGAATAATAGGTGTTGGTGCCGGGCAAATGAACAGAGTAGAATCCGGCTTGATTGCGTATAAACACGCCGGCAATGAGGCGAAAGATTCCGTTTTGGCATCGGATGCGTTTTTCCCGTTCCCGGATAACGTTGACAACGCCGCCAAGGCGGGTGTGGTCGCGATAGTTCAGCCGGGCGGCTCGAAAAAGGACGATGTCGTAATCGCCGCTGCTGGCAAATACGGCATCGCAATGGTCTTCACCGGCAAGAGACATTTCAAACATTAATTTCGTATTGCGTGTAGCTGAAAAGTTTAGTTACAAGCGTTTAGAATAAAGTAAAATATTAAATCTGTATCTTTTTATTGTTGCGCAATTATAAAGTTGATATTTATTTTGCGTGGGAACATTAAAGTTATAGAACTAAATAACAGGAGGTCTAATTATGAAACGGTTCAAAAAAATAATAATTCTGGGTTTGCTACTTTTTGTGTTTTTCTTTTTTTCCAACTGTGTCTTTTCCAAAACCAGTAGCGGAAGCTGTAAGGATAAATTGCAACAGGTAGCTCTTTTCAAAAATGGGCTTGGTTTTTTTATATCAGAGGTGCAGATATCATCTGATGAGAAGAGCTTTTATGTTGTTCCACAGGCAGCACCGTCTCACGGGACGTTTTGGATTTCGTATCCTGAGGGAGTTAAAGTGGATAGTCTTATCGCAAGGCAGGTGGAGTCAGAAGAAGCGGTGGAGGCGATTACCATTTCCGAAGTGCTAAGGGCCAACGTCGGACGGAGGGTTCGCATAATGGTGTCTGGCAAAGAGATTGATTGTGTAATAAAAAGTTTTGCTGAGGACAGAGAAAGTACAATACCAAATCCCTATGCGCCGGGTTCTGAGAGAATGATTCCTAATTACAGATATCCCGGTGTTATATCCTCATCTGTGATGATAATACAAACCGATGCCGGGCAGTTGTGTGTTAGTCCTTCAAGTGTTGGTATGATTGAATTTTTCGATGAGGGAGCCGAGGAGACTTTTAGCAAAAAGGCCAAGGCCATGCAGCTTGAAGTAAGACTCGCTGAGCCGGCGGCAGGGGAAAAACTAACATTAAGTTATCTTGCAAAGGGTATTACATGGGCACCGAGTTACATTGTTGATGTAAGTGAAAAGGACAAAGCGCGATTATCTGCAAAGGCAGTGGTAATAAACGAGGTTTGTGATTTAGATGATATTCAAGTTCAGTTGGTGACAGGATATCCAAACCTGCAGTTTGCGGATATTGTCAGTCCTATAGCAATGAAGGAAAAACTCGCACAGTTTCTTCAATCACTGGCCAGGGGTGAAAGTGAACGTGGCACATTAGCGAGGGCCTCAGTGATGAGCCAGCGTGTGTCATATGATATGGATGCTGTATCTGTTCTCATGCCAGAATATGGTGCAGCCCAAGCCGGTACTGTGGCTGAAGATTTGTTTTTCTATCCTGTTGAAAAAGTACGTTTGGCGAAAGGTGAGGTGGGTTACTATCCTTTATTTACAGAATCTGTGTCATATAAGCATATTTATAAGTGGAAGATACCTGATTATGTTAATGAGGAAGACCGCTATTATTATGACAGGCAGCGTCAGCAGGGACGGGAGCCCGGGGAAGAGGTCTGGCACTGTCTGAGAATGGAGAATACCACTAAAGTGCCCTGGACGACCGCTCCTGCCGAGATAGTGCAGGGGAGTTTAATCTTAGGACAAGATACACTTAATTATACTCCCCTCAAAGGTGAAACCGACCTGCGTATTACAAAAGCTGTTAGTGTGAAGGCAGAGCAGTTGGAGCTTGAGACTGGCAGAACGCGGGATGCAGCACAACTGTATGGATATCATTATGATTTAATTACAGTCGAAGGAGAGCTTTCTGTTACAAACTTTCAGGATAAGGCGATTACTTTAGAGGTGACAAAAACACTTTCAGGTGAAATAAAGTCATCTGAACCGAAAGCAAAAGTCGAAAAGCTTGCGCGAGGTTTGCATCGCATGAATGGGGCTTTGAGGCTTACCTGGACAATTGAATTAAAGAAAGGACAGAAGAAAAAGATTAATTACATTTATGATGTATATGTACGCCGTTGAGCAAGCACTGCAAAGAGAACAAATTATTGCTTTTTAAGCACATCTAATATCGAGGTGGGGACATTTTTTTGTGAATATTTAGTAGGGAATCACTGTTTTTAGCTTAAAAACAGGTGCTAAGCGTCTAAAAAAACAATATTAGAATTTCAACACATGTCCAAAACTGGGGAAAAAACTTGCATTTTATCGGGACTACTATTATAATATGGGGACATTCTTGGCATGAGGATAACTGTTTCATGGACGGATGGAACAAAAATTGTCAAATGTTATTTAGTATAGGAGGAAAAAAAATGAGTAGGGAACGTTCAATTCCAGGGGGAAATTCAATTATTGTAGTATGGATGGTGGTCTTACTCGTAGCGGGGGCTTTTGCGGGAACGTATAGTG
>CAZUTR010000044.1:10751-12172 GCA_964623545.1 uncultured Pirellulales bacterium
CACCGGGTGACCCATATCTCATATCAACCGCAGAGAACCTCAACGACATCAACGACCATCCGGAAGATTTCGGCAGTTACTTTATACTCACAAATGATATTGACCTTTCGTGTTACACAGGCACAGAGTTTAATATCATCGGTAGTTTTCTCGACCCTTTTCACGGTGAGTTTGATGGTCAAGGTTACACGATAAGAAATTTTACGTGGGACTCAACAGACAGGGATTATGTTGGTATCTTTGGTTGGGTCGGATACGTAGGTTCTCCCCCGGATGCGGGTGTTATAAAAAACGTGAGTATGGAAGCTGTAGATGTCAATGCGGGAATTGATATGTTTAGTTATTATGGTTATTATGTTGGTTCGCTTGCGGGATATGCTCATTTTTATGCTACTATAACTAATTGTCACGCCAGTGGAGTTGTGCAGGGACATAGCGATGTTGGAGGTTTGGTTGGACGCAATCATGGAACAGGTAGCATTGATTCTAGTTCGACGATTTCGCATTGCTCTGCAACAGGTAGAGTATATGCAGTGATGTATGCTGGTGGACTGGTTGGCAGTAATGCAGGGACAATAGAGGATTGCAACTCAGAGAGCTATGTTGAGTCAGCAGGTTCAGCCGGCGGACTTGTAGCTGGTACTGATGGTCCGGTGACCGGCTGCAGCTCGATAGCAACGGTTCGAGGCGATTGGTCTGTTGGTGGTTTTGCTGGAAGCAATGGCGGAATAATTTCCAATAGCACGGCCTCTGCAGATGTTTTTGGAAGTGGTGATGTTGGGGGATTTGTTGGACAAGCTTATTATTCCAACGGGATTTTTTCCTGCAGTTCCGCAGGTGCTGTCGTGGGAAGCCTGGATTTTACAGAGGGGTATAACATAGGTGGACTTATTGGATATAGCTGTTATAACACTATATCTCAATGCTACTCAACGGCCAATGTTACAGGTAGGGAATGTGTTGGTGGTCTTGTAGGGTCTAATGCTCAATGTGATATAACGGACTGCTATGCCACCGGCTCGGTTACGGGGACAGGCGAAGATAGTGAATATACCGGTGGATTAGTAGGTTGGAATATGTATTCGTCCAGAGGCGCTTTAGTTCACTGCTATGCTGCAGGGCCTGTCTCGGGAGTCGATTATGTGGGCGCACTGCTGGGATACGAGCAGTCAAGCCCAGGTGCCTATACTACCTGCTTTTTTGACCAGACTGTCAATCCATCTCTTTCAGGTATAGGCAATGTTGCTGACCCGCCGGATGTCGTTGGTGAGACGACGACCAATATGCAAACTCAGAGCACCTTTACCGGCGCCGGCTGGGACTTTATCTGGGAGACGATTAACGGTACAGATGATATCTGGGCTATGTGCGACGGAATTGAGTACCCTAAGCTGACTTGGCAGTATGGTATAGGCGACCTT
>CAZUTR010000045.1:0-10635 GCA_964623545.1 uncultured Pirellulales bacterium
GAGCAACAACAATCAAAGCACGGTTGGAGCCGGTTTCTTTGTCAAGGCTGGTTCCTGAGGCCCAGTCACCGAGGATTTCAACATCTGAGCCGGGTAGTTTGGGTGTAGCTACAACTTCGCTCGAGTCATCGGATTCATTCGATAACATATCTACAGCCGTGACGATGTAGTAATATGTCGTACCGTTGGTGACGCTGTTATCGACATAATCCGAGGTGCTCAAAAGCGTATCATTCAGTTGGTCGTAGGGTTCACCTGGGGATGAACGATATATGTTATAACCATCCAGGTCGCTTTCTCCGTTGTCGTCCCAGTCGAGCGATACAGTCCTGTTGCCGGCCGTTGCCGTCAGGCCCGTCGGCGCTGCCGGAGGTGTCGTATCAGTAGCTGTAGCGGAGTCCTGGTTTGAATTGCCGGATTCATTCGACGCGTAGTCAACGGCGGTTACAACGTAGTAATACGTTTCGCCGATGGTAACGCTGTCGTCGATATAATCCGAACTGCTCAGAAGCGGACCGTTCAGCTGGTCGTATGGGCCGCCTGTGATTGTCGAACGATGAACATTGTAACCGTCCATGTCAGCTTCGGAGTTGTCATTCCAATCGAGTGAAATAGTTCCGTCACTGTTATCAGTTGCAACCAGAGCTGTCGGTGCCGCCGGCGGTATGGTATTGGTGGGTGTAGCCGAGACTTGATTCGAGTCGTCGGACTCGTTCGAGGCCTCGTCAACAGCCGTAACCGCGTAGTAGTAAGTAACACCGTTGCCAACCATGTTGTCGGTATAATCCGAACTACTCAGTAGCGAATCATTCAACTGGTCGTATGGGCCGCCTGTAATTGTCGAACGATATATATTGTAGCCGTCCAGGTCGTCTTCGGAGTTATCGTTCCAATCAAGCGAAACCATCGCCTCGCCTGCTGTTGCCGATAAACCATTCGGTGCCGCTGGAGGGTATGGGTCGATAAGAATCTCGACATCCTCCGGATGGGCGGCCCAGATGGCATCCATCTGTTCCAGTAGTAGCGAAGGATTAACATCCGTCCATGACCACCCCAACGCCCCGGCGTAGCCGTTTTGATAAAGTGACTCATACGGGGTGGATGTGCAATACTGGGAGTCGCAATCCGGGTAGAATTCAGCGATTACCAACGGCTTATCCAGGCCCCAGTATGAAGCTTGATGCAAAAACGGAGAATGCTCTGTGCCTGCCCAGTCGTAGTAGTGAATACAGTAGAAATCCAGTGTCCCATCGGCATCTCCGCCGGCGGCTATAAGCCGGGCATCGGTATAGTAATTCGTGTGGCCATCGACATCGGTGCCTGCCTGCATATCCCAGCACCCGTTGGTTACCATCACGGTAGGGTCGGTTCGGTGAATGGCGCCGGCACAGAGGTTAACAAATTCCTGAATTCTGGCCATAGGCACGTGCCTGATGCCGGACCAGCCGAATTCGTCGCTCATACCCTCTGGCTCGTTGAAAATCTCCCAGGCGACGATGGCCGGATGCCCCGCGAGCGCGGTCACCATCGGAATCAGGGAATTGTCAATATACGTCTGTCGGTAAGTGGGGTCCGTTAGTATAGCGTATGAACGGTCAGTAACTGTGGTGCCGTATGATTCTCGCAGCATATCAAAGGACCACAGACAACACATTACGCTCACCTTATGCTCCCAGGCAAGGTCCAGAATGGCTTGAAGGTCGTCTATAGTGTCAGTTCCCGGACCAGTGACCGTAAAACCGCTCCACTGCGGAGTCTTGGCGCCGTTGGTATGCAGCCACAGCCGCATGACGTTGCCTCCTTTTTCTTCGAACTGGCTGAAGACACTGGTAAAATGGGCTATGTCCGGCGTAGATGGGTTCGGGCCGATATCATCGGCAAAACTCCGCCAGGCCAGGTTGGCACCGTTGAGAAACAGGTACTGGTTGTTATAGTAAATACGGTCATTATCTGCGTAAAGCGGCGTTACCGCACAAAGCAACAGACACACAACAGCAACTTTAATGGGTTTGTCCAACATCATTACACTAACCTCCAGAAAATATCATTATAATGCTGGCACCACCAAACGGTATCTACCATAGTTTGGTTACGAAAGTATCTGCCTACTAGTTGGGTGAACAGTTAGCATCTTCTGGGTCGTTACATTGGAGCCAGTCCGCGGCAAAATCGCTGTAGTCGAAGAAATCAACGACGCCATCCCTCGGCACAAAGTCCGCACCCTCGCAGTTATCGAGTTCGTCGCAATCAGTATTCAACCAGTAGTCAGTTATTATCTTAAGGTCCCAGTAGTCAACGTAACAATCACCATCGCCATAGAGGTCTGATTCGAGGCGGTAACCGGCGGCCTTGACATCCTCGCAGGTTTCGTACACGGGGATAGCTGCTGCCTGGATTACAAAGCCAACAAGTGTCTGGCGGTTGACGTTGTTGTGCGTTACGCGTGGTGTTTCATCCACGCCGATGGCAGGCTTGTATCCATCTACACCAGTAGAGGAGGCCATGTCATGTTCGAGGGCTTCGTCAAATTCGTTGTCAGTTGTATAGTTGCCTGTATTGCCACATGTAGCGGCATCAATAACCATATCACCATCGTCTGTGAGAAGGGCAGTAGTTGTTAGCGTACTACTGTTCGTTACGTAGCTGCTGTCGTTGTCTCCGACGGGAGCTGTTTGATCTACATTCTGGAGGAATACACTGGTGTATGCGAAGTCGTCCGGTGTTGTGCTCCAGATGGGAACGAAGGTGTCGTTGTCCGCAGCGGCGATACCGGCCTCGTCAAGAATATATGCCGCAACGTATGCATAGTAAGTTGGGCTGCCACTACTGACATCTCTTTCAATGATTTTGGTCATCGGTTGTCCGCCATATGTTACAGAGAGAAGCTCTATAGCGCCGGCCTCCTCAACATGAGCAAAGAACAATAAAGCGCGGTTGGTTCCTGTTACTTCGGTATGGCTTAAGCCCGATGTCCAGTCGCCGATGATTTCAACGTCTGTGCCGGGCGGTTCGGTGGTCGCAGTTTCCTCTGTCGACCAGTCAGTCTCATTATGATTAGCAGAGCTGTCGCGAGCTTTAATCCTGAACGTGTATGAGGTTGAAGGATTAAGGCCTTCGGCTACGTATGTCTCATCCCTCTGCCAATCACTATTCGCATCGCCGTCGGTTATACATTCGAAATAGTAATAAACTGGTGGACTGTCATCCTCAGCGGTTGTGGCGGTCATGGTGATCGTACTCGAACCAATTGCTGTCGGCAGCGATGCCCAGGTCATAATATTCGGTTCCGGAGCATTAAAGTCCGGCTCGGGTTCATTAAGATCAGTAACGAGCACAAACTCCGCGGTTGTATCTCCCGGTTCGAGTTCTATCGTGTGTATCTCGCAGGGCTCGCCGGGCGCGGTGAGTGTTATCTCGTATGTCCCGTGAAATCCCCTGAAATTTACATTTCCCGAAAAATCAGTGAAATTAGAATCTTCCGTTGTCCATTCGTCCATCAGCGCTTCGTATCTAACGCCTGCTTCATTAAGAGTCCAGGTGGAGGTGTTTACAATCCCACTCCATCGCCAGGACGATTCATGGTAACCCCACATAATTATGCCTTCTACGAGAGCATGGCTAAAACATATGCGGTAGAAGTTCTCAAGGTCATCAGCCACTTGAGTTTCGGAGCCGGCATCGGTATCGAATTCGGTAGCTATAATAGGCAGTCCCAGGACAGCCAGCTCCTGGAGGAGATTATTGTAATAATTTTCGGGATTGAAGGGAGCCGAAATGTGGCCTTGAATGCCAAGGCCTTCAACCGGCGCACCCAGGGCGATAAGACCATTAGCGCGAGTTGCATATGCGTCACCATCGTATTGCTGGGTGGAGGAGAATGAATTGCCGGAATATTCATTCATATAGAATCCACAGTCGGGGTCTATGGAATTGGCCAGTTGGAAAAAATGGGCTCGTCCCTCCTCGCCAAGACAGTCAAACATGTTACCGGACAGCATTTCATTATCGACATCCCAACTGACGATTTGGCCTGCGTAACGACCGACTGTGTAGTTAATACGCTCATCGACTTCTTCCAGCATTTCGCTCGTAGTTGGATACGTAGCACATGGTAAACCCGATACCCAGCTCGGTGTCTGACTGCCGGTCTCCCAAACAAGAGTGTGACCTCGCAAGACAATATCGTTGTCTGCGCACCAGTTGGCTATATAGTCAGCCTGCGAAAAGGTCCAGACGTCCCTTGTTGACTCGTTGGAGGACCATTTCATCTCGTTTTCGCACACCGCCCACTCGAAGTGGTCGCGGACGAAATTCTGATGGTTGGAATTGGTTATCCGTCCGTAAGCAAGACACGTACCGAAGCCGAAGCGATGGTAAATCTGGTTTATTTGCGCATTAAGGTTGCTGACCGGATATCCATTCGAGTCGACCACAGTGATCTGCACGTCCCTCTTGCGAATCTGCTCTATTCTCGCGTTGGCCTCGCTTTCCCAGTCGCCTTTTACTGCTACTGCTGGGAAAAACAGACATAACATAAGAATTGTTGCAATTGTTAATTTGGTGTTGTTCCTGATAGGGTCTTTTTGATTTTGCATTTACCGGCTCCTAACTATCACCCCCAAAAGAGGCTAAATTTGTTGGAAAATATTTAGACGAGTGTTTAAAAACAGGCTCAGTCTGTTGATTTAGTATATACCATAAGTAACATATAGTAACACGATCGTGCCAAGAAGTCAAGATTTTTAGCTGTTTTTTCAGGTTCAACGATTGCATTTTTCTATTTTAGCTTTACCAGTTTTGTGTGCAGTTGGTATCCTCGGGGTCATTACACTGCATCCATTGCAGAGCAAAAGTGCTGAGGTCGAACAAGTCAACATCGTTATCCGGCTCAAAGTCGGCTCCTTCACAATTGGTAGGACCGCTACAATCGGCATTCAGCCAGTATTGGCTTATTATATGAAAGTCTGAGTAGTTAACGTAGCAGTCACCGTTGGTGTCTGAGGTGAAGCCAAAACCTGCGGTCTGGACATCTGAGCAATTTTCAGGTGAGAAGCTGCCCGTTAAACTGAGTGTTGTTACTGATTCTCTCGTTAATAACACCCACTCACTGAGAGTTCCTAAATATTTTGTGTTCTCTGTTTCGCTGGTTCGGTACACAGCCGAACTGTCCGGAGAGAAATCTCCCATCGAAAGATTTAAAGCGATATCAACCTCTGAGATGTTGATGATTACAATCGACAGTTCATTAACATCGGGATTGGTGAAGGCGGAGATTCGTAGGCCGCTCGAGTCGGTCGAGGCATCGACACGTCTCCAGCCGGGGTCGGTGAATGCAGAGTACTGCTTGAACGCGTAATAAGTGTGGTTGATTGTATAGCTGGAACTGCCATAGGAGGGAATTGTGACAAGGCCGCCACTTTCTCCCCAGAACAGGTCCCAATATAAAAATGCGCATGTACCCTCATGAACTAGACTGTTGTGCATGTGTCGTGCCAGATTCAAGGCCGCACTAAACGATTCCTCACCGGTCCCGCGCGAATACTCCGTCTGGAACAAGGGCTTGTAACCGTAGTTTTCGGCAAAATTCTCCATTGCCGGGACGAGAGAGTCGGGGAAATCATATCCACCATCGGAGTAGTGGTGATGTGCAAAACCATAAACGTGATTAGGGTCTATAAGTGCATCGATATATGCCTGGGAATTACCGCAGCCGCAGGCCTCGGGGGCGAGCAGCTTGGGCTGCTCGGCCATTCGCGAATCCAGCTCCTCATAAACCGCTTCGAAGGCCAGGTTGTAACCCGCCCAATCTTCTGATTCGGTCGGAGTGAATTTGCAGGTATCCCAATCGGTCAGGAAATCGGGCTCATTTTGCATATTCATATAATCGGGGTTTATGCCGCGGCTGGAGTACTCATCCAGACTTTCCGCCCACCATTCGGCGAACTCATTGTACATATAATTGCCATTGGGGTCTTTTTTAAGAGTTCCGCCTATTGTATTTGCGTCGCTTTTGAGGTAAGCGGGCGGTGACCATGATGAAATCATAATCTTCAACATCGGATTGCGTGCCTTTGCGGCCGCGACGATTTCCTGGGTGCGGTTAATAGAGCTTGTGGAAATATCATAGAGGTTTCGTATTCTGTAAATATCAAGGCCCAGTTCATCGAAGAGGACATCGTAGAGTTCGCTTTTCTTTTTGTGGGCTGTCAACCAGTTTTCATACCAGGCGCCGCTTGCGCCAAATCCCTCAAGTTCCTGAAAGACTGTTGAAACATCCACCTGCCCAGTAGCAAGTGGGTCGGGTGGCGGGCCTGGAGGCAGTACTTCCACATCATCCAGGAAGTAACTGACACCCGCCTGCGGACCTTCGAAGTACATGTCCAACGACGAAAGGGTTCCAACCACATTAAGGGTAAATCCGCCCCCGAACTGCGTCCATCTGCTATCGTAACCGGTTGATACGGCCACTCGGTGATATCGGGTGCCATCGCCATCGACTTGCCTGATGGTTATAGCAACTTCATCGCTATCAGCACCGTCGAGTTTAATCCAGCCGGAAATGGTGTATGTTTCGCCCGGCTCCATCTTGCCTAACATCGATTGTTTGATGCCGTTCCAGGTGTTGTTTCTGTTATAGGCACGTCCACTGCGGATTCCACCGTGATATTCGCTCGTCGATGTTGTGAAGCTGCAGCCGAAACCTGACCAACCTGTGGTACCCGATTCAAAACCTGGATTAACCACGATATTTTCAGCGGTTGCGATGCTGCTGGTAATCAGGAATGTTGCCAGAAATAACCGCCAGCAGATAGTTTTTGTACAGTATTTTGCCTTCTTCAAGTTTCCTCCAGGAAATCTACCTATTTATTATACTACGACTTATCCACTTCAGTTCGAGCATGCCCCATAATGAGGTTCAGATATTATGTTTGGCAGCAACTTTATTATACAGTATTTAGGGTTTTGATGTCAAGTACGGTTTTTTCGTATAAAACCTAGATTATTGGTCACAAAAGCCAATATTGCCACAAATCGGAAATCCGGTGATACCCAGCCATATATGTTACTTTTTCAAGCCCATTTTTTCTTGCCTTTAGGTGCAGGATAGCAATAATTTAGAAATGATTGTCGGACTGAAGAAAAGGAAATTTGAAATCCCATTATCATTTGAGGTTGGCGAATGAATGTATTGTTAATTGGCAGTGGTGGTCGTGAGCACGCAATCGCGTGGAAAATAGCTCAGTCGAAGAATTTAAACAAGCTTTACACCGCCCCGGGCAACCCTGGAACAGCACGTTGCGGAGAAAATGTTCCTATTGGTGTCGGTGATACCGATAAAATGGTGGATTTTGTACACCAAAACGACATTGGACTAGTTATAGTTGGCCCGGAAGACCCATTGGCGGCTGGTGTGGTGGATGCATTTGAAACAGCGGGCGTAAAGGCGTTCGGCCCCACTGGTGGTGCTGCGCAACTTGAAGCCGACAAGGCCTTTGCAAAACATCTTATGCGCTCGGCTGCAATCTCGACCGCTGAGGCAAGGGTATTCGAGAGATTCGAAGACGCCAAGGCGTTTATAGCGAGCAGGGATGAGCCGGTTGTGGTAAAGGCGTCAGGGCTTGCAAAGGGTAAAGGTGTTTTTGTTTGCGACGACCCGGCTGACGGTATTCTGGCGGCTGAGAAGATTATGTGTGATAAGGTGTTCGGCTCAGCAGGTGACAAAATTATCGTCGAAGATAAACTGCTTGGTGAGGAGGCCTCAATACTTGCCTTTGTAGATGGCCGAAATATTTATTTGATGGAATCATCTCAGGACCACAAGCCGATTGGCGACGGTGACACCGGTCCTAACACCGGCGGGATGGGTGCTTATAGTCCAGCTCCTGTTGTAACTGAGGAGATGATGGACCAGATTACACGTGAAATTATTGTACCGCTTGTCGATGCGATGAATCGTAATGGTACGCCTTACAAGGGTGTGCTATATGCGGGGCTTATGATAACCGCAGCCGGGCCGAGAGTGCTCGAATTTAATGTTCGCTTCGGTGACCCGGAGACCCAGCCGATTTTGCTTCGGCTAAAGAGTGATTTATTAGAGGTCTGTTTGGCGGTCTGTGACGGTACGCTGGACAAAGTGACATTACAATGGGACCCAAGGCCTGCTGTTTGTGTGGTTATGGCCTCAGGCGGTTATCCCGGAAGTTACGAAAAGGGAAAAACAATTACCGGCTTAACCGAGGTCGAACAGCTCAAAGATGTTGTCGTATTTCACGCTGGCACCGCTGAAAAAGACGGTCAGTTGGTAACCAACGGCGGCAGAGTGCTGGGCGTTACCGCCCTTGGACAGACAATACCCGACGCCAAGGCAAGAGCGTACGAAGCCGTTGGAAAAATAAAGTTCGAAGGCGCTTACTGCCGTCGGGACATCGCAGACAAGGCGTTCGTTCGAACATGATTTAGCATTCGGGGCATATTCGTGCTCCCGTGGGGGATTCGATTTCGAAATTGATAGAAAATATTTGAATATTAAAGAGTAGAGTTTACAATAGCCGACTCACAAACTCCCAAACGCTCTCTTTCGCGTTTGTGGGCTCTGAAAAAGAACTGAAAACGGCAGGGCAGTAATTCTGTAACTCAATGGTTCAATTCAAAATTCCAATTTCAATGCGTAAAGTTAGGAAGAGATGGATTTTCGTATTTTTGACTTTGGCTGTTTTCTTCGTACTGTTGTTTCTTTTTGCAAGTCGAGCTTTACCAAAAATTGCCATAGCCAAAATCGCGAAACTGACCGATACAAAAATCGAAGCTGGCTCGGTCGATGTTAACTTTAATGGCTCGGTTCTTATAAAAGAGCTTGTGCTCAGGACCGAGGGGTCCCCAAACGCGAAAGAGAGCGTTTTTTGGGCCCCCGAGGAAACAGAAAAATACAATGATGTGGTATTCAGAGCCAGGGCAGTAAATGTTCACTTCTACCCGATGAGTTTATTGGCGTTTCGGCCTAAGCTGAAGGGATTGTCAATCAGTGATTTTATTTTCAATCTCCGGTACGACCATGACGTCGGGCGATGGAATGTTCCGCCTATTGGATTTAAGAAATCTAAAACGGCCGACAAAATACCTTCCATCCACCTCAACAAAGGAACAGTTGAGTATAGTCGTATTTTTAATAAACAGTCCAAAACCATCGCAACACTAAACTTCGATGCGAATCTCCGATCGTCTGAGAAAATGCATGATGGCTGTAGCTTCAGGATAATTATTGGAGAAGACAGGGTTTCAGGAGAGGGCGGAATTGAAGGAATTTGGCGGCCCGGCAGCATTAAATTAGCCGGGGGAGTCTCATCAATTGCTGTACCGGCACTTAATAGGAATTTAACTGCAAAAAATCTTGAGGTCAACCTAACTTATGATGAGAAGAGTGATTATTCATTGAAGTTGAGCGTAAAAGATTTGATGTACACCAAAAGTGATTCGCTACCGCTTTTTGCCGACGACAGTCGGATATTTCCCAACAAACCCGGGCCTTTATCAGCAATGGAAAGGGTTTTTAAGCGATACAGTCCTTCCGGAAAACTCGACGTTGAAATCGAAACATCCGGCAACCTGAAAAATCTTATTGATAGTTCTGTCAAGGGCGAATTATATTGCAGGGACCTTTCGGTCTGCGACCGTAAATATCCATATCCTTTGGAGCATATAATCGGCAGGATAGACCTGACAGAAAACAGCTCGGTCATGAATAATCTGGTTGGTGAACATGGTGACGTCAAGGTTACTATCAACGGCTGGTCCAGGGATTTCGGTCCGAAATGGCAATACGACATACAGGTAACCAGTGACAATATGGCGCTGGATAAAGATTTATATGGTGTGCTAAGCGAAAAGCAGAAGAAGTTCTGGTCGGCCTTTTCACCGAGCGGTTTTGCATCGATAGATTTTCGTCGAGTCAGGCGCTCGCCGACAAACAAACAAAAATCGCTGTCTCTTGAACTCCGGGGCGCTGCAGCCGAATACCATAAATTTCCTTATCCACTGAAGAATCTTACCGGCAAGCTGCGCTTTGACACGACAAGCACGATAATATCAGATGTTAACTCGCATTATGACAACCGCAGAATTTCTATAAGTGGAGCGGTGACGGAGCGTAATACCGACCGTCCAAAATATAATATTCTAATCAAGGCAAGCGATATTCCGATGGACTCAACATTGATGACAGCGCTTGCTGAAAAGCAAAATGACTTTTATGGGCAATTCGAGATGACGGGTCTGGCTGACGCCGAGATTAAGGTCTTCACACCCATCAAGACTCCTGAGCCGAGTATATATACAGCGGATGTCACTCTCAAAAATGCTTCTATGAAAATTCCTTTTACGAGGGGCGACAGCACGGTAGAAAAACAAACTGCGCCGGCAATTTCAGAAATATCGGCGAGATGTTTCGTTATGCCCGATGTAATTAATGTCGAGAGTTTTACAGGTCGTTATGGCCAGGGTATGATTTCAATGAACGGGTATATTTGGCCCGCAGGACAGAGGACAGAAGACGGAAGAGACGACGCGGGTCTGGAATCAAGCGTCGAGTATTGTTTGTCATTGTGGGCCGAGCAGATGGATTTGAATGACGATTTGCTC
>CAZUTR010000045.1:10645-11901 GCA_964623545.1 uncultured Pirellulales bacterium
TTGCTCAGACTGCTGCCGGATGCGATAGAGAAAATTGCAATAGGATCGGAGCCGAGGGGGAAGGTCAACTTCAATGCCGATTTGAATAAGACGGTCAACGAGCATTGTTCGGATTATGGGATAACCGTGGAGTTTCTTGGCAATAGTTTCTCTTTGCCCTTTGCGAAGCAAAACCAAATCAGCACTCAAATTGAATTTGAGAAATCCCCATTTTCGTTAAAAGATATCACGGGTCGATTAATGATAACGGCGAATAGTATTGAGTTGGCCGATGTGACTGCAGCAACCACGGGTATTCAGCAGGGTCCGCAAAGGCCGACTATAAAGCTCAATGGCCGATTAATCTTAGCCAATGAAACTGCAAAGAATGGTCGTATTGAACTTGTGGCAGGTGAAGTTGCTGTTGACGCAAACAATCTCATAATCAAGGGCAAGCACTTAAGCCGTCTTGAGACCGATATGTATTACGATGCTGAACGGAGAAACTGGTCGAGTAAAGGTTTCATAGCTGACTTCTATGACGGCAGAATGACGGGCAAACTCGAACTTAGTCACTGCAAAGAAACTGGCTGGGAATATGCACTTCAAACAGGTTTTGAAGATGTTGATTTGAAAAAATTTCTTACTGACAGGCCTAAAAAGACTTCCGATGGGGATGGAACTAGAGGTAAGATGAACGGTTCACTAAATATAGGCGGAACTGTTGGCGAGAGCTGGCCGCGAATCGGACGATGTCGGCTGCGAATAAATGAAATGCAGGTAAGTAAGCTCTCACCGTTGGCAAAGCTGCTGGGTGTTTTGAAACTTCAGGAAGCGTCGGACTTTGACTTCGAGCGGATGTTTGTCGATTCGTATATCAGGTACAACGGATTGTCCATCGAGAAGTTTGATTTGTCCGGCAGAACGGTTGCATTTAACGGCTCGGGGCGGATGGACCTGCAGAGCCAAAATGTCAATATGACCCTCAGCGCTCGCGGCAAACGGCTTGCCGGCGCTGAGCCGTCTGTCTTGCAGTCGCTTACTGAGGGACTCGGCCAGGCGGTCGTTCGGGTGGAGGTCAGCGGAAATGTTTATGACCCGCAGGTAACAACCAAGCCGCTGCCCGTCCTCAGAGATTCACTGGAGATTCTCGGTACTAAACAAACCGAATAAACTCCATTATTCGTAGCAACCGCTCAGCCAGTAGGTTGCGAAAATACCTAAATCGTTAATATCAACAATATTGTTGCCGGTGAGGTCTGCGCCGCCACAGTAAA
>CAZUTR010000046.1:0-2613 GCA_964623545.1 uncultured Pirellulales bacterium
TTCATCCGGAAGTTTCACACACACCCAAAGGCCCGCTGATAATAGAAAACTTCCTGTATAAAATCTGCGGTTGCAGCGGCGACTGGAAAATGAGCGATTTCGTCAGCGATTCGGTTAAAGCCATTAAAAGTCAGGTTGGCAGCGCTACTGTAATATGTGGTTTAAGCGGCGGCGTGGACTCTTCCGTCGTCGCTTCCTTAATTCACATGGCTGTTGGTGACCAGCTTGTTTGTATTCTTGTTGACAATGGTTTGCTTAGAAAAAACGAACGTGAAAGTGTGGTTTCAATGTTCACCGACCACTTCCGTATGGATTTGCGCATCGTCGACTGGTCGCAGCAGTTCTTAGAGGCCCTAAAGGGCGTAACAGACCCGCAGGAAAAACGCCGGATTATCGGCACAGAATTTATAAACGCCTTCAAGTCCGAAGCAACAAAGATTTCAAACGCAAAGTTTCTCGCTCAGGGCACACTCTATCCCGATGTGATTGAGTCCGGCGCCAAAGACGGTAATCCCGCCGCCAATATAAAACTTCATCACAATGTAGGTGGTCTGCCGGCCGAATTGGGTTTCGAGCTTATCGAGCCGTTGCGGGACTTGTTCAAAGACGAGGTGCGACGTGTCGGCGAATATCTGGGCCTGCCCGAAGAAATCGTATGGCGTCACCCATTCCCAGGCCCGGGACTGGCCGTCAGAATCATAGGCGAAGTTACTCCAGAGCGGCTGGAAATACTCCGGGCCGCCGATGATATTTTAATCGATGAAATAAAATCAGTGGGGCTGTACAGAAAAGTTTCGCAGGCCCTTGCGATTCTTATGCCGATATCGACCGTTGGCGTAATGGGCGACGAGCGAAGCTATGAAAACGTCGTTGCCGTCCGCGCCGTTGATACTCCTGATTTTATGACCGCAGACTTCTCGAAAATCCCGTATGACATACTGGCTCTTATTTCAAGCAGAATCATAAACGAGGTTCGCGGCGTCAATCGCGTCGTTTACGACATATCGAGCAAACCTCCCGCAACAATCGAATGGGAATAGTAATCGCCATCGGGGAGAATAACAGAATGAAACCATATTACCGAAGTGGGTTGTGCCTTATCATCGTTTGTTTATTTTTGTTGTTTTCTATCGGCTGCTCAGGCGATAAAACCTCGAATCTGCTCAACAACGCTAAATCAGATGCCTACAAAAGACCGGGATGGTTCATGGAAGACGTCAATGCTGTATTTCTAAACAGGTCCAATCTCTACCCTTTGTTCGCAGCCGGTGCAGCCAGTATTGTTATGCACAACAACGGTGCCGACAGGGATATAGCAGATGATTTCGAAGAGCACGGCACCTTCGATAACTTCGAGGACGAAAGTCTCGGCGTAATCGGCAATCCCTGGACGCAGCTCGCCGCCACCGGTCTTTGGTATTGTCACAGCGTAAATACTGAGAACGAGCTCAACAAGCAGCGCTCTTTGATAATGGCCAGGGCCCTTACAATCACCGGCCTGACAACCTTTGCCCTCAAGGCCTCACGCCAGAACGATACACCGAACGGCAAAGACTGGGCCTGGCCAAGCGGACACACCGCAGGCTCGTTCACCGTCGCCTCCGTTTTGGACGAGTTCTACGGCCACAAGGTCGGCATCCCCGCTTACGCCCTGGCCTCTGCGATTGGCTATAGGATGATGGACGTTGGCGACCATTGGGCCTCTGACGTTGTGTTCGGCGCGACGCTCGGCTGGGTCGTCGGCCACACCGTAGCTGACAAAAACAAAGACCTCACCATCGCCGGCTTCGAAGTTGTACCCTTTACCGCTTCCGGCTGCCCAACCCCCTCCCCCGCAACCGGAATTAACCTCGTAAAACAATTTTAACAATTTCACCTGCCCTTTACCCCGTGAGATAACAATTACCTATCTCACCGGGGCCGCCTCATCAATTTTACATTCGCGCAGCGTCGCGGTGAAGTCCGATAGGACGAAGACGGTTTGATTTTTAATCTTTGATTTCTTCTAACAATCCTTCCACCTTTTTTATCTCTGGCTTCATCCCGATTTTCTTATACAATCCCACCGCCTTCTCCCAGTACTCACGCGCCTTCTTTTTGTCACCCCTTTGCTCATAAACCGACCCTAAATTAGCGTAATCGTTGGCAAGCCCCTCTTGATCTCCCAGCTTTTTGTGAATCTCCAAAGTCTTTTTAAACATCTCCTCCGCCTTATCACGTTCTCCCTTCTTTTGATAAATAGGCCGCTAACCCATTAGCCACGAATCATTACTCTATAGATAAAAATTTCTTTTTTCGACTGTTCATCAGGGCCTTTAGCCTTGCAATTATCGATGAGTACATCTTTGATACACTAGACTCGGATCGGTCAAGCGTTGCACCTATCTCCTTCATTGTCATCTCTTCATAATGATGCAACACAATAATAAGTCTTTCAGGACGTTTCAGTCTCTTGGTAAGGAAGTTTCTAATATCCTGCTTCGTTTGATAAATCAGCCTCAAATTGCCTAATACTGCTGCCTCTTCAACCGAACCCTTTTTCACCACCCCCAGCGCGCGCTCAGATAAATTTATTGCAGCAGCATCCAAAAGTAGACTCACCAGTGGCACCGT
>CAZUTR010000046.1:2623-5278 GCA_964623545.1 uncultured Pirellulales bacterium
TGTTTTCACAAACGCCTCTTTTCCTTCCGTAACTAAAACATGCTCCGCCAATCTTATTGCCGCCAGCTCATCCGGCTTAACCTGTTCCTTCGTGGTTTTTGCTAACTTCTCGCGATATACACCCACCGCCCGCTTATGATATTCTATCCGTTCTTCCTCACCCATCTGCTCCAATATATAATCAGCTAAAATCGCATGATATATCCGCCTCCCCGCCCCTTCCTCCCGCAGCAACCCCGATAGGAATTTATCCGCCATCAAATGTTGCAGTGTATTTTTATCAAGCCCGCTTACCTGCTCAACTATCTCCTCAGGCACACCCACCTCCAAAATCGCATACGCCTTAAACAAGCAAATTGCATCCGCTCCACTCTTGCTCAATTGCTTCCACTGTGCCTCTGCAAACCTTGTCTGCTCTGGCTTCTTCGGCAGCTCATCTAACTTTGTCTCCGCCTCTAATAAATCCATCGCAGCCCCAACCGCGTATGGATGTCCTTTATATCCGCTGATTACCTTGCGAACCTCAGTCACCGAATAATTTAATGCGCTTCTTCTCCTATCCAACAGCTTGTCAACCTCCTGTTCTCTCAAAACACCCAACCTTTTTTCCGGAATCCGTACAATATTATCCAACTCACCAATAACGTCACTATCAACAAGCGCATCCTCCGTCCTCTGCCCAAATATAAATTTTATCTTCTCCGGCAAATCTCTAACTACTATAGCCCAGTCCTGGTCGCTGTCCTTGTACATATACTTCTCCGGGTCTATAATGAAAATCGCCCTTCCATTGACTGGCATCCGCTTCGATATTAAACGCAGTCTTTCTAAAAACTGCTCCCGCGTATTCTTAACAGGGTCACGTTGAAGACTTTTCCAAAGTTCGACTATTCTTACTACCTTTTCCCCCGCTGCCTTACCTATCATTTTCCCTGCAGGAGTCAACTTTGCCAATTTAAGCAGTTCCCTCCATTGTTTTTTCCTCTGCGGGATCTTGTCAAAACTCCCCGGCGGAGTCCTTGCTGTCTCAAACGCATTATCCATCATAATCGCCATAATCGAATCCGGCGCATCGTTCGGCGTTACTTCATATCTCACCCAGCCACATTTCAATTTCGTATGCACTTCCGCTAAGCTCGCCATTTTATTTATCAGCCAGGTCTTTCCCATCCCCCTGTTACCAACTACAAGAATCGCCTGCCCTTTCGGCTCAGTCAGCACCTTGCCGAACTTTTCCAGCTCCGCCTTTCTTCCAACAAATATTTTCTCTCTTTCAACCGGCATTTATCTTTCCTTTTTGTCCCCGAGTCCAGCTACGCAGTTTACACAACAGGGGATCCAGTTGCCTCTATTAACTCAAAACTAAACACTAAAAACTCAAAGCTAAATCGATGTCTCCTGTTTTGCATAATTCCCAAATGTCTCTATATTATATCCAAAAATCTTTTTACATAAACCCGAAATCCCTTTCTCTGTCATTGACCCTATGTATCCTTCCTTCCAGCTATAAACTACGAACAATGAAATACAAACTTCTACAAATATGTTATATTTACAACAAATATCGAAAAAGTTTGCTTCCTTAATATTACATAAGTTGTTTCATATCAAATACTTATGCTTATTATCCATCCAACATTATAACCACAATAACAAAAAGAATATTATTTAATTAACTATCTCACAACCTACTATCTTTAATATCTTATCATCAATTTATTTCTGTTCTCCACCATATCTCAAAACTAAGTACTAAAAACCCAAGACTTAACTACCCACCCTTCGCTAGCGCTATGTAACAGATATAATGCCCAATGTCATTCCTGCGAAAGCTTGTGCCCAAGGTGCAGGAATCCAAAGTAGACAATGGTCTGGATTGCGTATATATTGCGGAATGACAACTCTTCAAGCCAAATGTTACGGAACACCAGATTTAGTCAGGTATCAAGCATCAAGAATCACTTGTCCGCCGTCCTGTCCATCGTCCTGTCCGTAGTAGCTCTAGCGGAGACGGAAGCTTCAGCGAAGTTGGAAGCTTCAATGAAGGCTGAAGTACTGATACAAGCATCACAAACATAAAAAAAGCTATATAGCCTACACTGTTTCACGTGAAACATTAAATTAGTGAGATAATATTCTTCGAACATATATAATCGTTTTTCGGCATCCGCGTCCTTATACTGTTACCCTGATATCCCGCACCCTGATACCCAGATTGCCTGATAAACTATCATTTCTTGTCTATCACAGATCCACACTTATCAATCTTTGTTTCTCTCTACCGTCTGCACAATGTAAGCTAAATGCTATACTCCCAACTGAATAAAGTGTCGAGAAGCAAGGATAGTGCATCAAATAAAGCATAAAAAACATCAAACAAATCTCCATGCTACCAATGTTTCACGTGAAACATTTTTTATGGATTTTCAATTTTTTTATTTGTCGCCCTTTAGAATTTCAATTAAATATTCCGAAATATTAAATAGCATAAATATCAACATCTTTGCATAATACATCTTCGGTATTTAGATATTTGAACGCATTTATCTTAAAAGATATTTTTCGAAGGAGCGAAATATGGCACGAAAAGGAGAAACACAAAAGCATCTTGGCAGGGGGCTGGCATCTCTTTTAGGTCCGATAACATCAAGAACA
>CAZUTR010000046.1:5378-11682 GCA_964623545.1 uncultured Pirellulales bacterium
GCTTCGCTCAAAACCATACCAGCGTTGGTTCGCCAGGCGGATGATGAGGAAATGCTCGAATTGGCACTGATTGAGAACATTCATCGAAAAGACCTGAATCCAATAGAAAGAGCAAAAGGTTATCAAAAATATATCAGGACATTCTCACTGACTCAGGCCCAAGCGGCTCAGCGTCTTGGTGAAGACCGTTCTGTGATAGCGAACTATCTAAGACTGCTGGATTTACCTGAAGAAATCAAGCAAATGTTGATTGACGGCCGATTGATGATGGGGCACGCTAGAGCAATCCTTTCGCTGCCAACAGATGACCTTCGCAGAAAACTGGCAAATCGTGCTTTAGCTGGCCGTCTGAGCGTGCGTGAGGTTGAACGGCTTGTCAGAAAATATATTGTTAGTTCGAGCGGAGAAAAGAAAACAGTCACGTTTAAGCCGTCTCATATTATCGACCTGGAAAACCAGTTGAGCAGCGAGCTGGGAACAAAAGTCCGAATTGAAACTCGCAAAAACGGACAAAGAGGCAAGATAATAATTGATTTCTCATCGTTAGACGAGTTTGACAGGATAGCAGAAAAAATCGGAATTGCTTCTACAAAGCCAACATAATTTAACTACTTATGGGGTTCTTTTTAGTCATAAAAACGATGATTATGTACTGATAATTGCTCAAGCCGACCTTATGGGGTGACGATAATAACAGCGTTTCTTTTGTTAATATAAGATAATCAGAAATATTTAGCGCAAAAACAAAGAACAAGAATCCAACCTTAAATAAATGGATTTTATCAGTTACAATAGCCGAAACTTCAGCAAACGGTTTAATTTGAGAACAAAATCGGCTTGTTTATGTATTTATATAACGTTGTGTTTGTTAATATGAAAATTATAATATCAACAGGTTAAGATAAATTTGTTCTTTGGAGATGAAATGATGAAACGTAATGTTTTTTATAAATTAATTACATTAATTATGATTATGGTTTTTGGTTTATGTTTAGCTGCGGAAGATAACGAACAGCTGGCGAAGTTTGAGAAAGTTGTCAATGATATGGTCAAGGCCATTAACGAGAGAAACTATGAAGCTGCTCAAAAAGATTTTGCTCAGGTAATGCTGGAACAGTTCCCCCTGGATAAGAGCAAACCATTTTACGAAAATTTATTGGCAACTTACGGTAAAATACAGAAGCTTGAGGCCGGAGAATTTGTTCCGCCGAACCAGGCGATTTTCCCGGCTGTTCTTGAAAGAGGTGAGCTAAATATAAGATTAGTGCTGGATAACCAGGATAAGATAATAGGCCTGTGGTTTCATCCCAAAGTAGCAGGAGAGCAAGCAGGCGATAAGGGTGAAGACAAAAAAACATTCCAGATTGATGATTCGAAAAAACCTGGCGATGTTAACGATGTAAACATTGGCGATGAAAATCTTGAAGAATTGAAAACGGCTTTTAGACCAATCGAGCTCAAAGGTAGAAAGGAAATACGTGAGTGGACTCGAAAAACACAGCTTCAAATGACAACTTTGGCTAAAGCGGTAAATGAACAAGTCATCGCTGAGTTGAATTTTATCCGGGAAATGGCAATGAAAGAAAATGCTTTGGAAACTGCAGCAGCTATTGATATTATTTTGCAAAATAGAAAAGAGCGGTTTGAAGAAGTTTCAGGGCAACTGGAAAAGCTTGAAGAACGACAGCGTGAACTGGAAGAAAGAAAGGAAAGAGCTCGAAGCAGGACACAGGGTACTCGGGAGACAAGGACGCGGCAGCGTGATGACGGGCGGCAACGAAGAGACGATACCAGGACCCGGAGAAGCAGAACACAAGAAGAGGATTAACATAAGAAAAACAGCTGAGAACGAAAAAAGAAGATAGAATTTGTCTTGAAATGGGAGCAAATCGAGGGTCTTTACAGTAATTTTGGAAATTAGGGATAGTAGTGTAGGTGAAAGATTATGTATTATAGGACCAAAAGATTTTAGGGTAAAAAAAAGAGGGGGGAAATTGTCAAAAATCTTAACTGTTACATGAGAATACGTATAAGGTATAAACAGGTTATTTATCCGAAAATACTATTTTAACCAGAAGAATAAATTATGCCAAATGACAAAGTCAGCTATACGTAGAACTTCAAATGCTGTATGCTTTTTTCCTCAGACTATTAAGTCTGTTGACTCGGAAGTGAAAGAACGATTTTGTAACTTTAACCCTTCTCTTTGTCGTACAAATAAATCTGAAGTAATTTCTGTTTTTCAAGGGAATTATTTCATTTGGTTTTTGTGTAACAAAATTTTTTGAAAAAGTTCTGATAATTTGCTTGACAATTAGCCAAAAATAGTGTATAGTGACATAATCACGTTCATGGAGGAGCATTTTTTTTTACCTGTAAAAACGGACCAGAGTAAAAGAGCAATTATATAATCCTCAGTTTTCGAAGGAGTGGATGAAAAATGAGAAGGTTCTCAGTTGCGCAGATTGTACATCTATTTTTAGTGTCATCAGTTTTTTACAGCATTATTTCCACGCCCGCGGTTGCAGTTCCGGTTGGCACTGCTCCGGACTTACTTGTCAGCAGTTTCTATACCGATAGCGTTCTTCGATACGATGGTGAAACTGGGGTACTTATCGACAAATTCGCCAGTGGAGGTGGACTTGGAGCCCCGGCTGGCTTAGCCATCGGTCCGGATGGAAATCTTTATGTCTCCAGCCGATGGAGCAACAGTGTTCTTTGCTATAACGGTTCCACGGGTGACTTCATCGACAAATTCGTTAGTGAGGGACTTGATTGGCCCGGCGGTTTAGTTTTCGGGCCGGATGGCAATTTATATGTGAGCAGTTTTATGGGCAACAGCGTTATGAGCTACAATGGTACAACCGGTGAACTCATCGGTATGTTCGCGAACGGCAGCGGACTGACAGGTCCGGATGGTCTGACCTTCGGGCCGGACGGTAACCTGTACGTCTGCAGCAATGCAACAAACAACGTCCTCAGGTTCAGCGGCACTGACGGGCTATTCATCGACACGTTTATCGACGGACCCGAACTAGCCGGGCCAGGCGGCTTGACTTTTGGGCCCGACGGCAACATGTATGTCAGCAGCCATATAGGTAACAGTGTTCTTCGGTACAATGGTAATACGGGTGAATTCATCGACGTATTCGCAACTGGAGGCGGATTGAATGGGCCTATCGGCTTGGTCTTTGGTCCGGATGGGAACCTGTATGTCAGCGGCCACTATAGCAATAGTGTTTTAAGTTATGATGGTGACACAGGTGCCTTCATTGACACATTCGCCAGTACCGACAAGATACAACCAACATTTTTAATTTTCACACCGGAGCCGGCAACAGTACTTCTGCTTGGTCTTGGCAGCCTGGCGGTGCTGAGGAAACGCAGAACATAGAGATTGGTAATTTATTCAATTGCTTAATTATAAAAGCCGAATTCATACGCGGCATCAAATAATGCTGCGATGTTCTCAACAGGGACACCAAACTGGATATTGGCGGTGCTGGAAAAAACATAGCCGCCGCTGGGCTTGAATATCTCGAGATTTCTTCGTACGTGCTCTCGGATTTCGCCCGGTTTGGCGTCTCCAAGCACATGCTGGGCGTCAATAGCCCCACCCCAGAAAACAAGCTGCTTACCAAATTTTTCTTTCAGTAGCTTGGGGTCCATGTTGTCCGCACTGATTTGAACAGGATTGAGAATATCAACGCCGTTGTCGAGTAAATCGGGAATGTATTCGAGACAATTGCCGCAGGTGTGATACAAAATCTTCGCAGGGGTCAGTGACTTGATGTGCTGCAGGTGTTTTTTCTGCTGAGGCTTTATATATTTGCGGTAGAATGCAGGTGAAAATAACGGCCCATGCTGGCCGGCAAGGTCGTCACCAATCATCACAACATCAATAATGTCACCTACCTGACCCATAAAACCGGCATAGTAATCCATCCAGAATTCCAGCACTTTATCGAGAAGCGCTTCGCAGAAGTCCGGATTTTGATTCATATCCATATACCATCGCTCGAGCCCGCGCATATTCCAGCAGATTTCGTAAATACTTCCACCCATACCTGTTACCAAGGCAAAATCGGTTTCCTCGCGCATCTTCAAGGCCTGCTCCCGCACACCTGTAAAACGACTTGCATCTGAGCCATCGGGAAATTCGTATTTTTCCACGTCCTCAATGGTCGCTTCGGCCAATGGGTGGTGTGAGATATTCATGTAAAGCTGCTTGTCATCCGGCATCGACCAGACGACGCCGAATTCATCTTTCAAATCAAGCTGCAATCTGCCGTCACAGGTGCTTTGCTCAAAACTCTCGGGATTATGCGCACAAATATAACGGACATCCACATGAAAGCGTTTTAGGACATCTTCGCTCGGCCTGGCGAGCTGCTGAACGGGGTCCAGAGTTTCTATATCTTCTTCCATTCCGAGATGAGCAAGCAAATCAGCGTATGCCTTTTTGTGAATCCCTGTCTGCAAACCGCCGAAGTCGATAGGGACCCTGTCTGGAACCTCGTGATTCAAGGCCTTTAGAACCCGCTGCCTCGAGGTCATAGTCTCTCTATCCGTCACTTATGTTTCTCCAGTAAAATCTCACAGGAAACAGACCTTCCAACAAAACTTTGAGAATACTGTATCTTAATTTCTGAACACTTGAAGTGGTAAAGTTTATTTTTTGCAGTAGTCTATCAGCCGGGCGATTTCACTTCTAAGGTCTCTGCGGTGAACAATCATATCGATAAAGCCGTGTTCGAGCATAAATTCAGCCTTTTGAAATCCCTCCGGCAGCTCGACCTTTATAGTCTCAGCAATCGTTCGCGGCCCGGCGAAACCAATCAGTGCCCCCGGCTCAGCTATTGTAGAATCACCCAGCATCGCAAAGCTCGCCGTCACTCCGCCGGTCGTCGGGTCCGTCAGAACCGCGATAAAAAGTCCGCCCGCCTCATCGAACTTCGCCAGTGCAGCAGAGGTTTTCGCCATCTGTCCCAGCGACACAACACCCTCGTGCATCCTTGCTCCGCCCGAGCAGCAAACCGCTACCAAAGGAAGTTTCTCTTCCATTGCTTTTTCAACAGCGGCACAGAGTTTCTCACCGACCACAAAACCCATAGAACCCATCAGGAAGTTCGGCTCCATCACCGCAAGGACAACACCTCTTCCTTTGATAAAGGCCTTGCCGATTCGCATGGCTTCTTTAGCACCCGAGTTCTTCTCGTCCTCATCAAGCCGCTGCTCGTATGTAGTATCTCTGAATTTAAAGTCCAGTGGGTCATTCGTCACCAAGTTGCTTAGTTCCTCCTGGAAGGAGTCCTCATCGACAAGATACGCGATTCGCGTCCCGGCATCAATGCGAAAATGATAATCGCACTCCGGACAGACATTGAGATTCTTCTCAACGGCGTTTTTGAAAAGCATATGCTCACAGCCGGGACAACGCATCCACAGCCCCTCCGGCATATCTCGTCTCGGCTTCAACGAAAAGCCGTTCCACTTGGACTTCGCTTCTTTTGCCATAAGTCTGAAAATCAAATCCTTTGTCTTTCCCACACAAGCGGGAATCTACCGTGTGACTTGTGAAATAAAAATAATACCAAAAATTGACAGAATTGACCACAAAAATTACTTGCAGGCCTGTCGAATCGCGTTTATTGCGGCAATACGGTCGGTTTTATCGAATATCGCATGACCCGCCACGAGCGTATCGGCACCGTAACCGACAACTATCGGTGTGGTTTCGGCGTCTATCCCCCCATCGACTTCTATGCGAACATCGGGCCCGACAATTTTTCTGACCTGCTTAATCCTTTCGGCGGCTTCGGGTATAAACTCCTGGGCTCCGAACCCCGGATGCACAGTCATAACCAGAACCATATCGCATAAGGGCCCGGCTTGTTCTATTTGCTCCACCGGCGTATCAGGATTCAGACATATCCCGGCAGAAACACCCATATCGTGCAGGATATCTATAAATTCTTTGGGCTTTTTTTCAACTTCGATATGAAATGTTATGTGGTTTGTACCTGCCTTAACAAACTCGTTAGCATATCTTCGCGGCTCGCTTATCATCAAGTGACTGTCGAAGAACAAATTGCTGTGTTTTCGAAGCTTTTCGACGACCGGCGGCCCGATGGTAATATTCGGAACAAAGTGACCATCCATAATATCGAGGTGTACCATACTCACTCCGGCTTTGGCTATTATCGCCAGCTCATCGGCCAGCGCAGCAAAATCCGCACTCAGTATTGACGGCACTATCTCAATTGTCCCCGCTTTAGGCAGCTGCATCTTCACAAATTATTAA
>CAZUTR010000047.1:0-11659 GCA_964623545.1 uncultured Pirellulales bacterium
AATGCCGGCAGAGCGTACCAGTACCGAAAGCTCTTCCCAGCATTGATTCAAAATTGGCGTAACGACTGGGCACAGGGCGATTTTCCATTTCTGTTCGTACAGTTGGCTAATTACATGCAGCGAAAACCCGAGCCCTCCGAAAGTTACTGGGCCGAGCTGCGCGAAGCCCAGCTAATGACGCTTTCCATGCCTAATACAGCAATGGCAGTCATCATTGATATCGGCGAAGCCAACAACATACATCCGAAGAATAAGCAGGACGTTGGCTATCGACTGGCGCTACCGGCACTGGCCAAATTCTACGGTAAAGACCTGGTCTATTCCGGACCGATTTACAAATCCATGAAAGTAGATGGAAATAAGATTACCTTATCTTTTGACCATATCGGCGGAGGTCTTATTGCCAAAGGAAACCATTCACTAAAGGGTTTCGCAGTCGCCGGTTCAGATAAAAAATTCGCATGGGCTGATGCCGAGATTGTCGGTGATACTATTGTAGTCAGCTCAGATAAGGTCGCAAATCCTGTTGCCGTGCGCTACGCATGGGCTGACAATCCAATATGCAATTTATATAACAAACAAAACCTGCCAGCTTCGCCTTTCCGCACAGACGACTGGCCGGGTATTACAGTCAACCAAAAATAAAAACCTTTAATGTCGCAGCAGCCGACCGACCAGATTGCTGCTTGACGCAATGGAAGCGAAGATTATCATAGATTTATGAATCCGTTATTCTTTATCGCGATAGCAATAATCTTTGGTTTCATAGCGGGCAAGGTTGTTCAGCGCATTAAATTACCCGGCATTGTCGGTTACCTGATTGCCGGGCTCATCTTCGGACCGTCGTTTCTAAACATCTTCACACCGGAAATGACAGAAAAGCTGAATGTCTTTACGGGCTTTGCCTTGTCACTGGTCGCATTTATCATCGGAAGTGAGATGAAAATAACAACTTTGAAGGAAATGGGCAAAGGTATCGGAGTTATTACACTTTTTGAATCACTGGGTGCATTTATTATCGTGACCGCAGGAGTTTATCTTCTGACCCGAAAATTATACCTGGCCCTGGTTTTCGGAGCTCTGGCCCCCGCATCAGCACCGGCCGGGACGGTAGCAGTCCTGCAGGAATACAAAGCAAAAGGACGCTTGACAAACGCACTCTATGCTGTGGTTGGTCTCGATGATGGATTAGCAATTGTAATATTTGCTCTCGCTGTTGCGCTCTCGAAACTTCTTCTGACCGGCCAGGCAATATCATTAAGCGCACTTACGCGGGGCCCGTTACTGGAAATATCAGGTTCAATCATCCTTGGCTGCCTGATAGGTACCGTCAGCGGATTTTTAATGCGAAAGCTGGTCGCCAATGAAAGCATTTTGGCTGTATCCCTCGGCAGTGTCCTTATATGTACCGGTATAGCAAACTACCTGCACTTTTCACTAATCCTTGCGAATTTAAGTCTCGGCATGATTTCAATTAACCTGTTTTCAGCAGTGAATCAAAAGGCATACAAGGCATTACAATCGATATCGCTTCCCGTTTACATAATTTTCTTTTTTATAGCTGGAGCACATCTGCAAATCGGGCTTTTGCCGAGCATGGGACTTCTCGGATTAGTATACCTTTTATGCAGAATAGCCGGTCTGATTGGCGGGGCCTTTTTCGGCGCAACTATTACTAAACAAAACCCCATAATTCGCAAATACCTCGGCCTGGGAATTCTCTCGCAGGCCGGAGTGGCAATCGGGCTTTCAATTCTCGCTGCGACAGAATTCCGCTCCATGGGCCAGCAGGGCTCTGACCTTTCTTTGGCTGTCGTCAATACCATCGCAGCAACCACAATCCTATTCGAGATAATAGGGCCAATCGGAACCAGGTTTGCGATATCTAAAGCCGGTGAAATCGGCGTCAACATAACAGAAGAAGACCTCATCATTACATACAAAGTCAGCGATGTAATGCACAGCCAACCACCGGCTATCCATGCAGGCATGTCCCTTAATGAAGTTATTAAGATTGTGGGCAGTACAAACAGCTTTTATTATCCCGTTGTTGAAACAGACAAGAAATTAATCGGCGCCATCACTCTGGATGGCATTCGAAACACCTTTGCAACACAGGAATTAAATGACTGGCTGGTGGCCCTTGATATCATGGAGCCGATAACCGCTAAAATCACTCCAAACATTCCCTTGTCGGATGCGCTGGAGCTCACAAAACGCCTCAGCATAGAATATCTGCCGGTAGTGGTTTCAAATGAAGACGATAAGCTTGTCGGTCTCCTGGATACTCTCGCAGTCCGCCGGACATTATCCGCAGAAGTCTTGCTGCGACAGCAAAAAGCTGATAGTATACACATCGCTCAACAGGTATAACTTATACAAATTCAAGAGACAGCTGTGATATGATTTATTCAGTTGTTAACGCGAATATCGAGACCTTCAGCAATTTGAATTCGGTTCTTTTATTCGGACTGGTTATTTTAGGAGGTACTCTTGGTGCACGTCTGTTCCAGAAACTCCATATCCCACAGGTCGTCGGCTGTATTACCGTCGGTGTAATTCTGGGAGATTTTCTAAATGTAATAACGCCTCAAACCATTGATACACTCGAACCCTTTACGATGTTCGCACTTGGCGTCATCGGGTTTATGATTGGCTCCGAGCTTCGAGTCGACATTTTCAAAAAATATGGCACACAGTTTTTCATAATTCTCTTCTCTGAGGGAATAGGGGCTTTTTTGCTGGTGGCTATCGGCACCTCTATAGCGGCCTGGCTGGTGACACGGCAGCTTCACATTTCGATTGCCATGGGACTTATCTTCGGCGCCATTTCCTCCGCAACAGCTCCGGCGGCAACAGTAAATGTCTTATGGGAATACAAAACAAAAGGACCTTTAACAGCAACAATATTGGCTATTGTGGCGCTCGATGATGCCCTGGCACTTTTGCTCTACCGCGGTGCAGCAACAGGAGCAAAGGCGATTATGGGCACAGGTCATAGCTCTGTTTTTATGACCGTCGTTGTATTATTTGGAGAAATTGTAGCAGCAATAATACTGGGAATAATTGCGGGAGTTTCTCTTTACTATTTTTTAAAACTTGTCAGAGCAAATGACAAGATTTTAGAATTAACAATAGCATCACTGTTAATAATTGTCGGCATCTCAATGATTCCCAACATCGACCCCATTTTGCCGGCTATGACTTTGGGTATAACGATTGCCAATTTAATGCCTCGCCGCAGCAAGGGAGTTTTTGGGCTTGTGGAGAAATTCTCACCCCCAATCTATGTTTCATTCTTCGTATTGGCAGGGGCACACATAGAATTCAAGCACTTGGCTCTCTGGACAGTAGCAATGATAGCCGTGTATATTCTTTGCAGAGTAGCGGGCAAGGCAATCGGAGCCCTGCTGGGTGCAAAGTATTCCGGTGCTCCGTCTGTGGTCAGGAAGTATTTGGGAATCTGCCTGCAATCTCAGGCCGGTGTGGCTATCGGTCTCGCTATTCTGGCCTCACAACAATTCGGACCCGACCTTGGACATACAATCATTATTGTCGTAATGACAGCAACATTTGTGACCGAAATACTCGGGCCAATGCTTGTTAAGGTAGGCGTACAAAAAGCCGGTGAAGTAGGGCTCAATATCACTGAAGAAGACCTCATCCAGACCTATACGGTCGCCAGTGTAATGGACACCAAGGTACCCATTATTTCCACAGGTATGCTTTTGAGTGAAGTTGTTAAGATAGTCAGCAGCACAAATAACTTTTATTATCCGGCCGTCGACAACGATAACAAGTTGACAGGCGCCATCACTCTGGACGGCATTAGAAATACCTTTGCAACACAGGAATTGAATGACTGGCTGGTGGCCCTTGATATCGCCGAGCCGCTGGTCACAACAATAACTCCAAACATTCCCTTAGCAGATGCGCTGGAGCTCACAAGGCATCTCGGCATAGAATACCTGCCGGTTGTCGCTTCGAAGCAAGACTTTAAATTCGTCGGCATTTTGGACACTCCTGCGGTCCGAAGGGCACTATCCGCAGAAGTCTTGCTGCGACAGCAAAAAGCTGATAGTATACACGGCACTCAAAAAGCATAACTTATACAAATTCAAAAGACAGCTTCGCTATGATTCATTCAGTCATTAACGCGAATATCGAGCCCTTCAGCAATTTGAATTTAGTTTTTCTATTCGGGCTGGTCATTTTAGGCGGCACTTTGGGTGCACGTCTGTTCCAAAAGCTCCATATCCCGCAGGTTGTCGGATGCATCATCATCGGGATAATTCTGGGCGACGGCCTAAACCTGATAACCACCGATATCATTGAATCACTCAGACCTTTTACTATGTTCGCACTTGGCGTCATCGGGTTTATGATTGGCTCCGAGCTTCGTGGTGATGTCTTTAAGAAATACGGCAGACAGTTTTTCATTATTCTTTTTTCACAGGGTTTGGGAGCTTTTCTGCTGACCACTGTCTGTACATCCATCGCTGCCTGGCTCATCACTCGTCAGTTGTCACTTTCTATTGCGATTGGTCTTGTCCTCGGCGCAATTGCATCTGCTACAGCGCCGGCGGCAACAGTAAACGTCTTATGGGAATATAAAACGAGGGGGCCTTTAACTGCAACCATTTTGGCGATTGTAGCACTTGATGACGCTTTGGCGCTTTTGCTCTATCGCGGAGCAGCCACGGGCGCAAAGGCGGTTATGGGCACCGCTGGTGATTCTGTGCTCGGCACCACTCTGGTTCTGTTTGGTGAAATCATCGGTGCGGTTTTGCTTGGTTTTTTTGCGGGTCTGATACTATATCTACTCTTGAAAGTTGTCCGAGCCGATGACAAGGTTCTGGGTTTTTCCATTAGCAGTCTTTTACTTGTTGTTGGTATCACGATGATACCTGATATCGACCCGATTCTACCTGCAATGGTCCTCGGCATTACTTTGGCCAATTTGGCGCCTCGTCAAAGCAAAAGTACCTTCGCTCTCGTAGAAAAATTTTCACCGCCCATCTACACCGCATTTTTTGTGCTGGCGGGAGCCCACATGGAATTCAGTAGATTAGGCCTGTTGGCGGTCATTATGATAATAATATACATTGTCACCAGAGCGGCAGGTAAAATTGTCGGCTCATGGTTTGGCGCGAGGTATTCGAAAGCACCGGCGGCGGTCCGCAAATATTTGGGAATCTGTCTGTTGCCGCAGGCGGGAGTTGCCATCGGACTTGCCATACTGGCAAGCCGACAGTTTGAAATGCAAATCGGACAGACCATCATTATGATTGTTATGACTGCAACTTTCCTGATGGAGATTCTTGGGCCTATGTTGGTCAAAGTGGGAGTTAAAAAAGCCGGTGAAGTAGGACTCAATATTACTGAAGAAGACCTCATGAAATCATATACAGTCAAGGATGTTATGGACAGCAAGCCGGTAACGATACCGCAGGATTTGCCCCTGCACGAAATTCTCGAGGTTTTCAGCACATCTGAAAGCGTGTATTATCCGGTTGTTGATGACCAATCTCATCTTTTGGGAATAATCACAATAGCTGACATAAAGGAGATGTTTGCCAATCAGGATGTTGGTGGCTGGTTCCTGGCCTGTGATGTCGCCGAGACAGTTCGGGACAGTACAACGCCACAAACTCCTCTCGAAGAGGCAATGGAACATATGAGACGCTACGACCTGGAACATATCCCTGTTGTGACCGGAAGTGACGGTAAAGAGCTTGCAGGCATTTTGGACTATCGAATGGTACATCGCAAAATAAGTACAGAGGTCCTACACAGACGCAAAGCAGCGGATGCAATGGCCTCGGCTGGTGCTTAATACAGTATCTAATGTTCACATGGTGGCACTTTGAAGCGTTTTTCTTTTTCGAAAAAAATGAAACTGGTTACCAACGCACAATTCAAAGCCGTCCTGGCCCGCGGATTGCGTGTCAGTGACGAACTGCTCACACTATATATGGCCGAGAACGATTCCGGCCATCCGCGACTGGGAATCTCTGTCGGTAAATCCTGCGGCAATGCCGTCGTACGAAATCGGCTAAAACGACTTCTAAGAGAGTCCTTTCGGCAAAGCCAGGACCAGATTCCAGCAGGCTTTGATTATCTGTTAATGATTTCACCAAGCTTGGAGAAAAAGGAAAAATCAACAGTTTTCAAAAGGACCATAAATCAACTGACTTACGGCCAGGTAAAAAACTCATTCATAACTCTGGTGGACAAAGCTGTTCATACTAAGCTCAAATCACAATAAGAAAAGTTGCCGAACACCTGAAAATTTGATAGTCTGGCATCCCTGACAGACAAAGCCGTTAAATATCCGCCTGAGTAATTACGTTTGTGAGGCCTGATTTTGAGCGATAAAAGCAAATTAATGCCGATAGGAACAGCAGCAAAAAAAGCTGGCATTTCACGCCAATCTTTGCAATATTATCTTATGGTCGGCCTTCTGGAGCCAACAGAAATTACACCGACCGGAAGAAGAATGTTCGACGAAAAAAGCATTGAGCGAATCAGGTTGATAAGTAAGCTCAATGATAGCGGTTACTCGCTTCGCGACATAAGAGAACTGTTCCTTGAAGGCAAAAAATAGTTCGGGGCATTCAATAGCCAGGGACTGAACTGATTCGAAAGGAAGCAAACAGTGAGCGATTATGAAACCATTCAAAAAAGACGCAATACCGCGGTCGGAGTCTTCGTAATAATAGCTTTATGTGCACTTGTAGGGCTGATATATAAGTTCGGAGACTTACCTGTTGCCGTAAGCCAATGGAAATCTTTTACAGTAAAGGTTCAGTTTCCAAGCGCTCCCGGCGTACAGGAAAATACTCCCGTTCAGTTTTGTGGCTATCAAATCGGCAGAGTAACTAATGTTAAACCACCAGAAGTTTTAGAGAACCTGAAAACGCATAAGCGTTATCACCAGACCGTTGTCGTTCTCAACATTGATAAAAGATACAACAACATTCCTGAAAATGTGGAAGTTAAGTTGATGACTCGGGGATTGGGCAGCAGCTATATCGAATTCAGGGCACTGTTGCCTGATAGCAATGAACCTGTAACGCAATTCTTAACGGACAACGAAGTACTGCAGGGCTCAACAGGAACAACCAGTGAGTTTTTCCCTGAGGAAAGTCAGAAAAAACTGGATGACCTAATCACAAGCATATTAACGTTGGTAATTAACGCTAACGAAATTATTGGCAGTGATTCGAACAAACAAAACATCAAGGCAATCCTGGGAAATATGTCTAAAACAACCGCTCAAGCAACAGAGACGTTGAAAGAATTTCGTGATTTTTCCGCAGCGGGCATTGAGATGACCGAAGAGCTAACCAAAGCAATAACTCAATTACAGGTGATTCTTGACAAGATAATCACCGGCAAAGGCACGGCAGCTAAATTCGTTAACG
Organism: uncultured Pirellulales bacterium; assembly: GCA_964623545.1. GTDB lineage: Bacteria > Planctomycetota > Phycisphaerae > Sedimentisphaerales > Anaerobacaceae > CAZUTR01. The sequence continues at coordinate 7,428 of CAZUTR010000047.1, forward strand.
ACGGTCGATTATATGAGGAACTGCTCGAAAACAGCCGGCAATTGGAAATACTTATAGAAAAGCTAAAGGCCTACATCGACCAGACCAGGGAAAAGGGACTGCGTATTAAACTCAAATAAAACATAATTTCAATCCCTTTTGGCAAACCTCAACTCAAGGAGAATCGCTGTATGCGTTTAACAGCCCAGGACAAATCAGCAATCGAAAAAATCTCGCAGTTATCAAAAGACACCAAAATAAACATCAAAGGAGGAAAAATCAGAAGAACATCATCCCGTTTTTGTCTTGGCGTTGAGCACGGCGATTACAACGGCACCGAATTATTTGGTGTGGGTACAGACAGATTTATCTGGTTGGCATATAAGCCAAATAACTCCGGCAATGTCCGGTTATTTAGCGGGAACTTCCCTGATGACGGTGTTATTGAATTTGTTCTCGGCAATGTTCCTGAGCCAAAATCGGATGCGATTGCTGATACCTGGGCAAGATTTGCCTATGGTGTTGATTACATTTTAATGCGCGAAGGCTTCAAACTTAAGCATGGAATTGACGGGATTATTTACGGCGATATTCCCGGGGGCGGAATGTCACGCTCAGCATCCCTGACCATCAATCTTATACTGTCACTGCTCGATGCCAACGATATTGAGGACACGGACAAATTTAAAATCGTTGATTTGGCTCAGGCGGTTGAAAACGATTACATCGGCTCTCCATGCGGACAGCTCGACCAGATTATGATTCTCTTCGCCCGCGATGGCATGGGAACACACTATAATCCCAAAAACCGCAAAGTAGAATATGTCCCTCTGGGCAAAGGCGCAACCGATTTTTGTATCGTTGTCATGGACACCGGCACGGTTCGTCCCGGCTTGGAAAAATCCACATACAAAATCCGAAGGGCCGAATGCGAACAGCTTGTTTCCATACTGCAAAAAGCCGGTCATAAAATCTCCTGCCTGGCAGACATAAAAGACAAGCAACTTTATGAAAAGATTATGACCCAATTCAAAGACAAATACCCTGATTTATGCGACCGATTAAAATATATCTTCAGTGCTCAAAAACGCTTTTACGAAATGCTCGATGCCTGGAAAGCAGGGGACATCGAAACCGTTGGACGTATATTCCGCACCGATGGTATCGGCCTGAGAAACGATTATAAAATCTCGGGCCCGGAGCTGGAAACAATGTGTGATATTGCAAGAAGCGTACCGGGCGTTTTGGGCGAGAGAATGTTAGGCGGCGGTGACAAAGGTGCATCCGGTGCTCTAGTCAAAGCCGACGGCGTAGAACAATTAAAAAAAGCAATCGACTCCGATTATCCACCAAGTCATCCCGATTATGCCGACAAGTACTCAGTACACATATGCAAAGTAGTCGACGGCGTCAGGGTCTACGAAAACGCGTCCGGATAGCCACAAACCATTTCTAAAATACATATAAATTTCGCGTCCACAAACAATGGAAATCCAATTTGCTTCTTATGCAAAGTTCCGAATTGACAAGATTTTAGAATTTTGCTATTATTATGGTTTTATCGTATTTTAATAGTTTTGCTTATACAATTTAGGTTGATATATCTGATGAATCTCGACCCAACAAAAATGAAAGACTGGCAGATTGCTGAAGCCGCTGAGGAAACAATGAAACCTGTACGTCGGTTGGCCGATGAATTAGGCCTTAAGGAAGATGAGCTGCTGCCGGTGGGGCACATTCTCGGCAAAGTTGAGTACAGTAAGGTCCTTGAGCGGCTCAATGAAGCTCCGCATGCAAAATATATTGACGTAACCGCGATTACTCCTACTCCGCTTGGCGAGGGCAAGACAACCACCACAATAGGCCTGGTTCAGGGTCTCGCCAAATGTGGCAAGAAAGTCATCGGTGCAATTCGTCAGCCGAGCAGCGGTCCCACATTCAACATCAAGGGTTCCGCCGCAGGGGGAGGACTTTCTCAGTGCATTCCACTCGGCCCATTTTCAGTCAGACTTACAGGCGATATCGAATGCATCACGAACGCCCACAACCTTGCTATGGTAGCTCTGACCTCACGTATGCAGCATGAAAGAAACTATGACGACGAGCGATTGGCAAAAAGCGGCCTAAAGCGAATTGATATCGACCCTGAAAGAATCCAGATGAAATGGGCAATGGATTTTTGCGCCCAGACCCTTCGCAACATAAGAATTGGTCTCGGTGGTAAGATGGACGGCTTCGAGATGAACTCGGGCTTTCAAATTACCGTCTCAAGCGAGATTATGGCTATCCTTTCAATGGCTAAAGACTTAAAAGACCTGCGACAGCGAATGTCCAAAATCGTTGTCGCATTCGATAAAAAAGGAAATGAAGTCACAGCCGCCGACCTTGAAGTTCATGGTGCAATGACCGCATGGCTCGTTGATGCTATGCACCCCACTCTGCTGCAGACAATTGAAGGACAGCCCGTTTTTGTCCACGCAGGACCATTTGCCAACATAGCCATTGGTCAAAGCTCTATTATTGCTGACATGCTCGGCACAAAACTATGTGACTATCACGTAACTGAAAGCGGATTTGGAGCCGATTTGGGTTTTGAGAAATTCTGGAACCTCAAGTGCCGCCTCTCCGGCCTGACCCCAAGTGCCGTTGTTATCGTTGTCACAATCCGCGCTCTTAAGATGCACGGCGGCGGCCCTACTGTAAAACCCGGATTACCACTAAGCGAAGAGTATATTCGCGAGCATCTGGACCTGGTGGAAAAGGGCTGTGAGAACCTCATCGCTCATATTGACATCGTCAGAAAAAGCGGCCTGAAGCCCGTAGTTTGTATAAACAGCTTCCAAACAGATACCAAAAACGAAACAAAACTCGTATGCAAAATAGCTGAACAAAACGGGGCCTACGCCGTTGTCTCAGAGCATTGGCTAAAAGGCGGTAAAGGCGCCGTCGAGCTGGCTGAAGCGGTAATCACTGCCTGTAATGAAAAAAATAATTTCAAGTTTCTTTATGACGTCAACACTCCGTTGAGAAAACAAATTGAAATGATTGCAAAAGAGATTTACGGCGCTAAAGGTGTTACCTATAACGATATCGCTTACGAAAAAGCTAAGACCATAGAAAATGACCCGCATGCAAAAGAGCTTGGAACATGCATGGCAAAAACACATCTAAGCTTGTCACACGACCCGAATGTAAAAGGCCGACCGAAGGATTGGGAACTTCCAATTCGAGACATCTTGATTTACAGAGGTGCTGGTCTCGCCGTCCCGATAGCAGGGCCGGTTAAACTAATGCCTGGAACTGGCTCGAATCCCGCGTACCGACGCATTGACGTTGACGTTGACACTGGAAAAGTAATAGGATTATTCTAATAACACGCCAAAAGAAAGGCGATACAATGACGGCAAAAATTATTGATGGCAAAAAAGTTGCTGAAGATATGCGGCATGAGCTGAAAGCAGAAGTAGCAAAGCTAAAAGAAAAGGGTATTGTGCCGGGATTATCTGTAATCTTAGTCGGTGATGACCCCGCCTCAAATTCATACGTTACAGCAAAGCAGCGGGCCTGTGAGGAAATGGGAATTTATTCCGATGACAATCGCCTGCCTGCCGACATTTCACAGAAACAATTGATTGATTTTATTAACGAAAAAAATAGTGACTCGAAAATTCATGCCATTCTGGTTCAATTACCTCTGCCGAAAGGTCTCGATGAGTCAGAAGTTCTTTTGTCGATAGACCCAAACAAGGACGCCGATGGCTTTCACCCGGTCAATGTCGGCAAAATGATGTTAGGCGAAAAAGCACCTTTACCATGCACACCTCACGGTATAATCCAACTATTACTTCGAAGCGGAGTAACCATAGAGGGCTCTAATGTTGTAATCGTCGGACGAAGCAATATCGTCGGCAAACCACTGGCAAATATGTTGATTCAAAAATCCCCAACCGGAAATGCTACTGTTACGATTTGTCACACTCGCACTAAAGACCTTGCCTATCACGCAAAGCAGGCCGACATCCTCATCGCAGCGGCGGGGCGGCCCAACACTATCACTGCTGATATGATTAAGGCAGGAGCCGTTGTGATTGACGTTGGTGTCAACCGAGTTGACGATGCAACAAAAAAAAGAGGTTATCGTCTGGTTGGAGATGTTGATTTCGAAGCGGTTAAACAAAAGGCTTAACTAATCAAACCCGTTCCCGGTGGTGTAGGGCAAATGACAATAACTATGCTGTTATTTAATACAGTCG
>CAZUTR010000048.1:0-11477 GCA_964623545.1 uncultured Pirellulales bacterium
TGGATGACTCATACGTTCTCTGGAACCCCTGGTACCACGCTGATGATTATTTCGACCGATCCACAGTGGTCCGGTTTTAACACCTGGGGACAGTTAGGTATAGATTGGATAACTGCGGTTCCTGAGCCGGCAACGATTTGTTTACTCGGATTGGGTGGTTTGACATTGCTGAGACGCAGGAAATAAGAGCGAAAAGCTGCGTTTCTACTGCTAATGAAAGGGCTGTGTTTTTTCACAGCCCTTTTTTATCTTTAAGTGGCCTTTGGACTTATGCTCTTTGTGCGTTTTGAGAAAGCTGGAGATATGATGACCAGGAAAATTGGATTTTTTTTGGTTTTTGCCATAACTTTCATTACAGTTGTCGTCAATCCTGTCGACGCGCTTGTAACGGTAACTCTTGAGGATATTGATTCAGGCACAACCAGCCCTACGGGACAATACCGGTGGCTGGATGTGGCTGACCAGCCCTATGCCGCTCGTTACCGAGAAAGCTACAATTATACACAAGCGAATGTGCAGATTGAGCATTCCACTGACTCTACCGCTCTTTATGGAACGCTTACCGCCACCTATCTTAAGCCGAATTTCGCCTATCAGTTGAAGCTGGTAGGCACTCCGGATACTGCCTGCAACGAGTCTATCGGTCTGACAGGCCGATGGTGGCAGGAGAAATGGGATGGGACCGCATGGGCCGATGGGAATAATCTTAACACAAAGGGAGATGGCTCGTCTCCCAATCCCAATGACGAGGATTATTTTGAACGGCGTGATATGGAGGACCTAAACAGTCCCACCGGCAAGAAATATCGATATACCGCTTACCTCGTTTTTGACTATTTTATAACCGACAGTAACGGCAATGCCACGCTTGAGTTCAGGGACAACAGTAGCTACCACGTCCTTTTCAAAACCTCACAACGTACCCCTGAAAGCGGCGACGGTCCTCTCAAAACAGCCAGTTTTGAGGTTATTCTGTCTCACTTTGCTTACGATGCATCATATCCGGAGACCGAAGTTATTATTTACGGCGAATGGGAACGTTTGCCTGTCGGTGGCGTAACCTTACCGGAGGGTGAATACGAGGCGAGTTTTATTCTGACGGAGGAATCGTTCCACGGCAGCGGTGGTACATATGCTGGTTGCTGGGCGGCGGCTATGGGAGGACCGGCTGAGTTTAACATTGCCCAGTGTTATGTTGATTTCTCTGGTTTTGCGAAGTTTGCTTACCAATGGCTTAACATCGGTTGCAGCGGGCCGTTTTGGTGCAGCGGGGCCGACCTGAATGCAACCACTGAAGTGGACCAATTCGATTTGGAGCTGTTTACAGATGAATGGCTCTATCCATGCCCGAATGATTGGCCGCTGAAGTAACAATAGAAATCGCCATTATGCCCTTCTGATATCGGCTCAAGACCACTTTAACTGCTCCATTCTGAATATTCAATAGAAAACACTCCATTACATTCAGCCGTAGTATATATTACTTAAATTTTTGAATTTTCAGACAATTTCTGTTATAATGACTGTTGATTGACTCTGATTTTACGTGGTGGGGCGTGGGTGCTTCAATGGTTTCACATTAAGAATGCATATTTTAGGAGCGACGACAAAATGTTAGATTTGCTGAAAAGTAAACTTTATGTACTTGCAGGGATAGTGCTTCTTCTTCCCGTTATAGCTGCGGCACAGACGGAAATAACGTCCATTTCACAAAATTCCGGCACTATCGGCCAATATGAGAAGTTCGAACTGACCTTCACCCTCTCGGAGACCTACAGCAATCCTTTCGATACCTACATTGTTGATATCATGGTTACTGTCACAAAGCCGGACGGCAATAGCGTAGAAGTGCCTGCCTTTTTCTATCAGGAATACGATGAGACTGCGGGTGGAGACTTTATCAACGGTAGAGACCCATGCTGGAAAATGCGCTTTGCTCCGTCTCAGCTCGGCACCTTTGCAATCAATCAGATTACGATTATTGACCTTAACGGCACTAATGTGATTGACCCGGAAATTACTTTTACCTGCATCGAAAGTGATGAAAAAGGAATTATCAGGTTGGACCCCCGAAGTCCTTACTATATGCGGTACGAAAATAATGAGCCCTATTTACCTATTGGTCACAATGTGGGGTGGTTGGATCAGGATGGCTCCGACCAGTGGGAAGATACCTTTACATCGATGGGAAGTGTCGGTGAAAATTGGGTTCGCACCTGGATGACCCATTTTTACCAGGGTACGGTTCTGGAATGGAGGTCGAATAAACAATATTATGGAGGTGTAGGGAATCTTAGCATGCCAATCGCCTGGAGGTTGGACCGGATAATTGAAAGCTGTAAGCAAAATGGTATTGCGATGCAATTGGTTTTACAGCACCACGGCCAGTTCAGTACCAGCACAAATGCGAACTGGGACGACAATCCTTATAATATTATCCACGCTGCTACGGATGGTGGTTTCCTCGAATACGCCGAAGATTTCTTCACTGACCCCGAGGCCCGCCGGATAACAAAATACAAGTATCGCTATATTATTGCCCGCTGGGGCTATTCAGCAGCCATTTTGACATGGGAGTTGTGGAACGAGGTTCAATACACAGACGGCTGGCAAAATAACCAACCTTCTGTTGTCACTTGGCATGATGAGATGGCAAATTATATAAAATCTATAGACCCGTTCAATCACCTGGTTACTACCAGCTCGGACAAACCAGGTTTCGAGAATATCTGGAGCCTGGATAATATCGACGTTATACAAGTTCATTACTATGGCTCCTATACGATTAGTTTCTTCGACGAAACGTTTTACAGACTCGATAGCTACAATAAGCCGGTTCTTATGGGTGAGTTCGGCGATTACAACCATAGCGACCCTGTTGAAGGCAGGCTCGTGCTCCATAATGGTATCTGGAGCGCGTTTCACGTCAATTCCACCGGCAACTTGTGGTGGTGGGACATCTTAATTGAAGATTACGATTGTTACGGTGAATTTATCGCCCTTTCGGTTTACACCGAAGGTGAAGACCCGGCGGCTTACAACCTTTCCAGGGCGGAAGTTAATACTCCGGACCTGCCTTTATGGGCTTCTGCTACTCCGGGTCTGTCGGATTTCTGGGCCGAATCGACACAGACTGTTTTTACTATTCAACCGGACGGAAGCGTACCGGGAATAGGAAACCTTTCGCAGTGGCTGCACGGCTCAACTAAAGAAGAAGTACGCTCTGACCCAACTTTTAATCTTCAAATGCAGGAAACCGGCGTTCTAAAAATCCATGTTGATAATACCGCCGACTGGTGTGATAACAGTCTGCGTGTGCTTGTTGATTCCAGTGAAATTTTTTCATCGACCCATCCTGCCGACTCCAACAATTTTGTAATCGAAGTCCCGATTCCCGCCGGCCAACATGCCGTACAAATCGAGAACACAGGCCTGGACTGGTTTAATATTTCAAATTATGAATTTATAGAGCAGGGTGCCGGCGACCAGGGTTATCTGAGGTTCCTTGGCCTTGCCGGTGATGACCATGCCTATATCTGGGTATATGATGTTGGCAGCCAGAAAGGCGAAACTCCCTATGGAACTTTCTATGATGTGAATTTTGTATTAAATGGTCTCAGTGATGGTTATTATACTGTAGATACTTACGCAACGCGTGGAAGCGGCGGCATTATCGACAGTAACGAAGCATATTGCGAAAACGATGAATTAATTATCGAACTTCCTGACTTTGAGAAGGATATTGCCGTAAAGGTCAAGCCGCTCTGTACGGTGAATTTCTACGACCTTGAGACATTTTGTAGTCAATGGTTGCAGACCGGCTCCGGTCTTGAAGCCAACCTGGACGGCCTCGGGTTGGTTGATTTCCGTGATTTCAGCTTTCTTGCTGAGTATTGGCTCCAACCCTGCCCAAATGATTGGCCAATAGAATAAAAGACATCTAAAAGTCCGGAAAAAACTCGAAAAAACGAGGAGAATAAGAATTTTGAGGATTTTTCTCTTGACTTTTCACTCCCAAAAGAGTTAGAATGGTTTAAATAATATTATAGGATGGATGGGTAAGGAAGACTCCAAGGAGGGCTCCACACGTCTTTTTGACCGTGAGAACTGTATGCGCATAAGGTTGTGTGCATCAGGATCGTGAAAAAAATTGGAGAAGAAAGGAGTATAAAAAGTGACAAAAACCTACAAACTGTCAATCTTGATAGTTACACTTGTGATAGGGCTCTCGCCAATAGCTTATGCTGGTCCCACATTTACATTCAATCCAGTCCTGGATTACGGCACCAACAATGGCAGTCAGACTGATCCCACATGGGGCTGGATCTGTGAAATAGGCAGTTATCAGACTTGGTTTGGTTTCGATGTTTCCACCATACCTGATAGTGCTCCTATCTTATCAGCTTCTTTTACGGCGTATATGATGGATTCTGGTACTCCAGCAAGCCAAAGATCACTATGGTACGAACCCGACGACAGTTGGATTGCTACTAACACTAATCCGACGAATAAGTTGCTTACTGAGATGGTAGGTACAGCCACACATAGCGGCAGTTGGACTTGGATAACATTTAATATAGATTTGAGCAAGCACGATTGGACAAATGATTTGATTGATAACTACATTTCTTTGATGCTTACAGGTCCTCTAAGTGGTGCTCATGAGTGTGGACAAGTTAGGTTTACAGAAAGCGGCTATTTGCCCGTTCTGAGTATTACTATCCCTGAGCCGGGTACGGTTTTACTGGTTGGATTGGGTGGTCTGGCAGCGCTAAGAAAACGCAGAGCTTGAGTTATCATCGCAGATGTAACATCAAAAGGCTGTGGGTATTACCCACAGCCTTTTTTATTTTTAATAATATCTGTGGAAGGTTTGTGTGTAGTTAAAAAGATGGATTTGACCTTACTGCTTTTTTGGTTTAAGCGCTTGGACCGTGTGTGATTCGTTTCGCCAGCTCGCTTAAGGTAGCTTTCATTTTAGGGTCTTCGTCATTGGCTTTGCTGATTTTACTGCAGGCGTGCATAACGGTTGTGTGGTCCCTGCCGCCCAGGTGCCCCCCGATTTCCCCAAGACTGTGCTTGGTCAGGTTCCTCGCCAAGTACATGCAAATCTGACGCGGCTCGGTGATGCTTTGACTGCGTTTTTTGCTTTGCAGGTCGGCTAACCGAACGCTGAAATGGTTGGTCACAACTTCGATAATGTCGGTGATACTGATGTGTCTGGCAGCCGACTCTATTTGGCCCGCAAGGGCGCTCTGGGCCAACTGCAGTGTAATTGGCTTGCCGGTGGTAGTTGCCACTGCGTAGATGGTAGTCAAAGCACCTTCCAATTCCCTGATATTTGCATATACTTTTCTGGCGACATATTCTGCTATTTCGTCGGATATGCTCAGGCCGCGGAGGTGGGCCTTTTTCTGTACGATGGCAACCCGCGTCTCATAGCTGGGCGGGTCGATTCTCGCAACCAGACCCCAGTTAAACCTGCTTATAAGGCGTTCTTCGAGGGAAGGTATCTCGCCGGGTGGGCTGTCGGCGCTTAGTATAATTTGTTTGCCGTTATTGTAGAGAGCGTTGAAGGTGTGGAAGAACTCTTCCTGACTCTGCTCACGCTCACTTAAAAACTGTACATCGTCAATTACCAGCATATCAACAGTTCGAAACTGGTTTTGAAAACCGGCCAGTTTTCCCTCCTCAATTGCTCTGATAAATCTGTTCACGAAATCTTCACAGCTCAAGAGTTGTATTACCAGGCCATAGAATTTTTTTGTGGTTTCATAACAGACGGCGTGCAGGAGATGGGTTTTGCCCAGGCCTGAATTTCCATAAAGAAAAAGAGGATTATAGGTATTACCCGGTGATTGGCTTACTGCCATACAGCTTGCATGAGCAAGACGGTTGCTCGGCCCGATTACAAAATTCTCAAATGTATAGTCAGGATGCAGTTTGAGCCAGGATTCTATGTGTCGGACGCTATGCGCAGCTTTGTCATCAATGTCGAATTCTACGGATACGAGATGGCCGGTGACCTGTTGAGCTGCTCGGGTGAAAGTATTTGTGCAGTTGTTTCGCAGGAAGTTGATGGTTGCCTCATCGGGACATCCAATCTTCAAAGAACCACAACTGAAGTCTAAGACCGCTAATTTATCGAACCAATTGCGGGTATTAACGGGGTCGAGTGTGTTTGCACGTCCCAGTATTTCAGCGAAAATGTTTTCAACTTCCTCAACTGTCAAACGTCCACTCCTTTACCAGGGTTCCATCCCGCTTCAAAAACAGTGCATTTCTGCACATTGACCCATCCTAAACATCCCTGCTAAAGGGTCCCCATTTTGCGAGTTATGTTATTGCACAAATGGCGTCCCAAAGTTCTATAAGGCCAAAAACAACTCACCCTCTGTGGTAGTACAAACGCCTTCTCCTGTAAAAGCGGTAGAAGAAATTTAACTGGCTTATTTGCATTTGTCAATAAAAATATCTGATTTTATTACAAAAAATAACAAAAAAATGCTTATTCTTTCATTTCTATACGCGGTAGAAGTTCATCATAAAGATTTCATCCGGTCAATATGACTGAATCAACTTGAAATTTATGCAAATTTTTGCGAAACTGCAATGGTGTTTTTTGCGTCTCCGTATAAATATTGGACAGGCATAAAAAATATCAGACTGCATATTATCTTGTAATAGGATATACTAAGCAGGTATTTTATTTAAGAGAAAGCATTTATGGGAATTTTTACTAAGACGGCTGAATTTTTCAAAGACCGATTAAACAAGACTCGCGATAAAATCAGCTCCTCACTTTCACCTATATTGTCTCTGGGCAGAAATATCGATGAAGCTCTGCTTGATGAGCTGGAGGAAACGCTGATAGGTGATGATATCGGCGTAGAAACGACGGATAAGCTAATCTCGGATTTGCGAACAGCTTATCGCAGCAGACAAATTGCAACCACTGACGATATTGTGCCGTTCCTCAAGGAGCATATTAAAAACTATTGGCCACATCGCGACAGACAACTGCACACGGCCAACTCCGGCCCAACCGTTATTCTCGTCGCAGGCGTCAACGGCTCAGGCAAGACAACAAGCATAGCAAAGCTCGGCTTTATCCTCAGCAAGGACAATAAAAAGGTTATCGTAGCCGCCTGTGATACCTTCCGGGCCGCCGCAGTGGAACAGCTCAGCATCTGGGCCGAAAGAATCGGAGTTCAGATTGTAAAACACAAGCAGGGCTCCGACCCTGCTGCAGTGGCCTTCGATGCCTGCGAAGCTGCAATGGCAAGAGCTGCTGATTTTCTCATTCTTGATACCGCTGGCAGACTTCACACAAAAAAGGACCTGATGCAGGAGCTTACGAAAATCCGTGATGTTGTGACCCGCAAAATCCCGGATACACCTAACGAAGTTTTACTGGTTCTCGATGCTACAACCGGCCAGAACGCGATTTCCCAGGCGAAGATGTTTACCGAGGCAATTGATGTTACAGGGATATTCCTGGCCAAACTCGATGGTACGGCACGGGGCGGTATCGTAATCGCCATCAAAGACCAGCTGGACATACCGGTAAAATTCGTAGGTCTTGGTGAAAAGCCCGAAGACATCGCAGAATTCAACCCCGACGCTTTTGTGGAAGCGCTGTTTAACTGACTGTGAAAAGAATCTTGCGAATATCAGAACTACCCAAATAATCCAAAGCAGCATATTATTGCTTATTGTTTTTCTTGTAAACGAATAGCTGATAAGATTTGAATTTCTTGAAGTCTTTGCCGGTCCTGCCTCCCTCCATATATTTCCTTTGTGCCTTGGCAATCTTCTTTCTGTATTTCCATTTCAGCAGTTTCAGAGCTACCGGGTATCTGCTCTGGATAAACCGCTCACCCGCGTCCACAACAGGTGCGATTACCTTTTCCAGTACATCATTATATAAATCCATATTTGGAGCGGTGTTCTCGGTGATATCAACGTTTTCAATTAGTTTAAAAGGCGTTTTTTCGATTAGTTTATGAAATCTCGACAGGTCGTGACCGCCGCCCAGCGTGCTCTTGCCCTCGACATCTTTTTTGAAAAAATCGCTTATCAGCAAGTAGCTGTTGCTGTTTAAAAACTTCTGTGTGTTTGACAATGCCTTTGCCAGCTTAACGTACTGGAAACTCTCGCAGAACATAACAAGGTCGTATTTTTTGGTTGTATCAAGGTCCTCAAAATAACATTCGAATATATGACTCCTGTCACCCAGCAGTTCACCGGCTTTTTTCTTCAGGTAAGGACATGGTGACACACAATCCACTTTATAACCGGCGTTAAGTAGCTCATTGGCTATCTGACCTGTGCCACAGCCGACATCTAAAATCATTTTGACACCTTTGGGAATGTGGGAGATGATGAACTTGGTATATTGGTCCTGCGCGATGTGCAGATTTGTGATATCCACTTCTAACTCGGGTGTCCAATACCCGTAGTGAAGATGGTCCAGCTTGAGAAAGTATTTGCCGCAGATGGAGCCAACCTCCAGGCCTAACGCACGGGAAACTTCTTTTTTTGATTTGTTCATTATATTCTCTGGCGGCCTCCGAGATATATGGTTTCAGGTAGTCCGCCTGTTAACGGCATCGCATATTCGATGAAGGAATCTGTTACGTTATTTCCGTCGGCGTTGATAAATTCGTCCGGCATAGATTTAGTTTTCTCAGCAACGTTTTTCAGCTCAGTCCGAAATAGTTCAACCTTGTAATCTTTACCATTGCCAAGCCGTTCTATCGCCACCGAGCCGTTATCGTATTCCATTGCATACTGAACCGCATGGCGCCCGCACCACCTGGCCTCACGCGCATCGACTTGCGACTGCAAACCGGCAAAGCTTCTCTGCAGATAGCCGAAAGTATCTGCCCGAACACGCTTTACATTCAATTTACTTTTCACCTGTGCCGCAAGAAAATCCGCTAGGGCACCTGTGCCGGAAAGTTGAATATTACCGTGAGAGTCCGTTTCCTCCTGTTCGGCAAGTTTCTTGGCCCAGGCGACTCCGTCTTCATCACATATTCCCTCGCTTACGGCGATGACACATCTGCCGAGTTTACTGTATATCCTCTCAACATCCCCAAGGAACTTATCCATCGTAACCGCTCTTTCGGGAAAATATATCAGATGGGGGCCGTCATCATCTTTTTTTCTGCCTAAAGCTGTGGCAGCTACCAGAAAGCCGGCGTGCCTGCCCATTGTAACGTCGACTTTTATGCCCGGCAGAGCCCGGTTATCCAAATCATCACCCATAAGTGCACAGGCCTCGTATTTGGCGGCGGTACCGTAACCGGGACAATGGTCGGTAACCAGCAGGTCGTTATCCACTGTTTTGGGTATATGAAACGCTCGTATGTCATAATTGACCTCGTCGGCCATCGTGTTGAGTATGTGAGCTGTATTTGCCGAGTCGTTGCCGCCGATATAGAAGAAGTATCTGATATTGCGTTTCTTGAAAACTTCTAGGATTTTCGCACAATATTCGGCGTCGGGCTTGTCTCTGCTGGAGCCAAGGGCTGATGATGGCGAACCGGCCACGACTTCAAGCTCTTTGACTGATAGTTTTTTCAAATCGATTAAATCATCTTTGACCATTCCAGCTACAGCGTGGATTGCTCCGTAAAGATTCTCAATTTCCGGGTGTTTGTTTGCTTCTTCGATGACTCCAACCAAAGAGGCATTTATCACGCCGGTCGGCCCGCCGGATTGACCTACTACCGCATTTGCTTTCGGTGCCTTCGCCATTTTCCGCTGCTTCTCCAATAAAATAACTTGTACCTTCGAACTACATTGGACGGACATTATACAGCAATAAAATCATCAGACAAGAGTAATCTACTCGCTTGTTTACGCTGCTATCGAAATGACTGTTTACAGCATCCGGTTCTTGACAACGCAGGCATTTTAGCTTAATCTAACTATTTTCACGGTCGGTAAATTATAACGAATCGTAAGCTATGTCTGATAAAGTGGTAACGCGTTTTGCACCGTCACCTACCGGTTATCTTCATGTAGGTGGTGCTCGAACCGCTCTTTTCAACTGGCTGTTCGCCAGACGGATGGGCGGAACATTCATATTGCGCATTGAGGACACCGACCAGAAACGCAATACACCAACAGCTATGCAACAGGTAATCGATGACCTTCGCTGGCTCGGTATCGACTGGGACGAAGGGCCGGAGGTCGGCGGCCCGAATGGACCATACCTGCAGTCACAGAGAAAAGATATTTACGATATGTATATAAAAAAACTTATAGAAGAAAAAAAGGCATATTATTGCTTCGAGACCCCTGACGAGTTGCAGCAAATGCGTAAAGTCGCTGAATCACAAAAAAGGGCTCTTGTTTACCGCCGACCTGAAAAATTGCCTGATGAAAAAGGCGTTGAAAAGGCCCAATCTGAAGGCAAATCCGTAACCGTGCGTTTCGCAATCCCTCGGGGCGAACCCATCATAGTTAAGGATGAAATTCGCGGCGAGGTGACATTCGACACGGGTGAGCTGGGCGACTTTATTATTCAAAAAAGCGACGGCTTTCCCACTTATAACTTCGCCTGCGTAGTTGACGATGAGCTTATGGGTGTTACGCACGTTATTCGGGGCCAGGAGCATCTGATGAATACTCCCTGCCAGCAGGCCCTGCAGGATGCTCTCGGTTTCCACAGGCCCACCTATGCCCACATGTCCGTTACCGTCAGCGAGACCGGCGGCAAACTCTCAAAACGTGAAAGACCAAAGACACTTAAAAAAACAATTAAGAGTATGCCTGATATCGACCTCGAAAAACTCGCCAAGGCAGGCGGTATAAATATTGAAGAATTACAGAATTTCCTAAAGGGTGACATCACACCCGATATGCCGAGTATCGAGGCAATGGCTGAGTACCTGGGTGTGCATCTGCCGGAAATCAACGTTGTCGATTTTTTCAAAAGCGGCTTTTTGCCCGAGACTATGGTCAATTTCCTTGCCCTTCTCGGCTGGAACCCCGGTGGCAAACGGGAGGTTATGTCTGTTCAAGAAATCGTAGATTGTTTTGACCTTAGCCGATTGACAAAGTCAAACAGTTTATTCGACCGTGACAAACTCCTTGCCTTCAATACAGAGCATATAAAGATGGTCTCACGGGAGAAACTGCTTGGCCATTTCAAAAATTATCTTAAGGCGATTGACTCGCCGGTGGCTGTTGCGGATGATGAAAAACTAAAAAAACTCTTGGAAATCAACGCTGGTGCAAGAACACTGACCCAAATCGAGCAAAAATGCAGGTTCCTGTTCATCACCAATGAGCAAATTGAATATGACGAAAAGTCGGTGAAGAAAGTTCTGCTTAAAGGTGACGGCTTGGCAATGTTGAAGATTGTCCGGGATAAACTGGCTGAGATGCAGCCGCTCACAGAACAGGCAATAGAAGATATGCTAAGGTCTTTGGCTGAAGAGAAACAGGTTGGTTTGGGCAAG
>CAZUTR010000049.1:0-11330 GCA_964623545.1 uncultured Pirellulales bacterium
GGTCAATTTGCAATTGCTTAGGAGTAAATATTGACGATTTTGTCCAGGCCGTCAGCGAAGTGCAACCGGCTCCGATGCGCACTGAGATGCTGAAAATCGGCACGTTGACTGTAATTAATGATTGTTATAATGCGAATCCCGCCTCCATGCGAAATGCCCTTGATATACTAAAACAACTCGGTTCACAGAAAAAACGAACAGTGTTTATCTGCGGTGATATGGCAGAGCTGGGACAGCAAGCCAAAATACTTCACTCAAAACTCGGGGCCGAAGTCGCACAAAGCAAAGTAAAGTTATTACTAACCGCCGGTAAATATGCCGGTATCGTCGCTAATGCTGCAAGACAAAACTCAGAATACAACCTACAGGCGAAAACCTTCAAAGACACCATTTCGGTTTGCAATAATCTGGCAAAATTCATAAAAGAAAACGATATAATATTGGTCAAAGGCTCGCGAACAGCAAAAATGGAATTAGCTGTCGAAAAACTTAAAGAACTATTTTCGTAAGCACAACTCGATGCAGATTAGCCGCGGCTTGAATATCAAGCATCGGGAAACGAGTAATAAAATGATATACCATCTGTTATGGTATTTGCGTGAAGTTTTTACACATCGACTGGGTTTTTACGCATATCAGGACGTTATGTTTCGCTCCGTGGCAGCCATACTGACCAGCTTTCTTATTGCCGTTTTGCTCGGCCCAAAGATAATCCGTTGGCTGATGCGGAAAAAAATTGGCGACAGACCCGAGTTTCATCATGCCGCGCTGAATGAATTGACCAAGGCAAAAACCAATACGCCTACAATGGGAGGATTGATTATCATCCTTTCCTGCCTGGCCAGCACCCTCTTATGGGCGAAGTTGAATAATCCATTTGTTCAAAAGGCAATTATCTTAGTAGTTTGGTTTGGAACATTAGGTGGTGTTGACGACTGGTTGAAACTCACAAGTGGCATCCGGCGCCGAAGCAGAGATGGCCTGAGGGCATGGGAGAAAATCCTTTTTCAAATCGGCGGTGCTGTTTTAATCGCTTCATTTTTGTTTGCTGATTTTGTCAACATACCAGATGGAAAGCTATTCTGGCTGCCGTTCTATAAACATGGTTTACCATTAGCAAACTGGATGTTTATATTGATAGCCATTTTTTACATTTCAGCCACCAGCAATGCCGTCAATCTCACCGACGGCATGGATGGCTTAGCTGCCGGATGTATTGGAATGGTGGGTTTGGTTTTAGCCATTCTCTGTTACGTTGCCTCGGAGACACTTACCAGAACCAGCCCTGTCACCTGGGCGAGTTATCTGTTGCTGCCAGCTATACCGCAGGCAAGTGAATTATGTATTTTTTATTCTGCTATCTTAGGAGCAGTGCTCGGCTTTTTATGGTTCAACTGCCATCCCGCACAGGTCTTTATGGGCGATGTCGGCTCTCAGCCGCTGGGCGCTGCGATGGGTTACGGGGCATTGGTTACGAGAAATGAGATTTTGCTTCTGATTATCGGAGGCGTATTTGTCCTGGAACTGATTAGCGTTGTTCTTCAGGTCAGCTATTTCAAATACACCGGCGGAAAGCGACTTTTCAGATGCGCGCCTATTCACCACCATTTTCATCTTATGGGCTGGAGTGAACCACAGGTCGTTGTCCGTTTTTGGCTCCTGGCGGCTGCTTTTGCCGCCATCGCCCTGGCTACACTGAAAATCCGATAACAGAATTGAATGCAATCTTAAAGTTTCTAAACGATTACCACTTTATCATAACTCAAGCAACATATCGGGAAAGATATCCTAGAAAAGCCCAAAACCGAAATTGCTTTATCCTTGGAAATCACCTCTTCAACCTAAAGTCGTGTTAGACTTAAGCCGATACCGACACAAGCTTTTATCGGGTAAGTTAAACCGCCTTTGGGGAAGGTTACTGAAAAACCACGATACTTTTTGTGATTTTGTTATTTTACTGCTGTAAAAGCTGTTTGATATATATCACAAAGTAAATTGTTGAAAACGAGGGGAGCAAAATGCTTAGAGCAAGAGACGTCATGAACAATCATGTTATCAGTGTAAAAAAAGACACTCCAATATTCGAAGCTGCAGAGTTAATGGTAAAAAACACTATCTCAGGACTTCCCGTGGTTGAAGATGATATGACTGTGGTTGGAATCCTATCCGAAAAAGATGCCATTACACTTTTCTACGAGACGAAAGAAGCGGAGAACAAAACAGTAGATGATTATATGACACATCCGGCTGTTCACTTCGATGAGGATGAACCCTTGATTGAGGTGTGTGACTTCCTCGTAAAGAACATATTCAGAAGAGTCCCAATCACTTCAAATAAAAAGTTGGTTGGCATCATAAGCATAGAAGATGTGCTCAGGTCGGTCCTGCAGGCCAGAGTGCATACACTCAGAGTTAATTAATATATCTACCAACCTTGCAATATGGGTCGGCAATCACTGTCCATTATCATTTTGTAACAGAGCAAGTTTTACCTTGATTTAGTACATCTTTAAGTGCTATCAAGTAACTCAGGCTAGCTCCCCTCTACTCATCGTAATGTTCTTCAAAATGGATTTGGACGTTCTTTCTATACAAATCCGAATCAGTGGAATTCATTTTATCCAACCGTCTCTGTGCTAAAAACACCTTGACGCCTGTAATACAGGAACCAACACCGGCAACAAAAAACACTATCGCGGCAAGTGTTGCAAAGAACCTCGGCAACAGATAAATCATAAATCCAAAGCCAATCAGCACTATACCAACTATAAAGACCCCTGTCGCAAAAGCTCTTGACGCGCGTGAAATTGCATTTGTGTAATAACGAAAAACCATAATTACCCGGCCTTTAGTATTTTCATCATTTAGCCAACAATCTAAAAATATACTTACCAATAACAAAGGCGGGCCCATCCAAAGGGCCCGCTTTTACAATTGAGCTTTTTAGTACATCCCACCTCCCGGTGGCATCGGCGGCGTTTCTTTCTTTTCGGGAATCTCACTTACTATCGCATCGGTCGTTAAAAGAAGCGAAGCGATTGAGGCACCGTTTTGCAGCGCGATTCTTTCCACTTTTGTTGGAACAATCACACCAAACTCTATCATATTGCCGTACTTTTTCCTCATTGCGTCATAGCCAAAATTCTTTTCTTTGCTCTCCATAACCCTCTGGGCCACGATTGAACCATCCAGGCCGGCGTTTACAGCAATCTGCTTAATCGGAGCGACTAGAGCTCTGCGGACAATGTCGACACCTATTTTTTCGTCAGCTTCGGCCTTGACTTTGTCCAGCGCCGGTAAAGCTCGAAGTGATGACACTCCACCGCCCGGCAAAATCCCTTCTTCCACCGCCGCTCGGCAAGCATGCAGAGCATCTTCAACACGTGCCTTCTTTTCCTTCATCTCTGCTTCAGTTGCTGCACCAACGTTGATTTGCGCTACTCCGCCGGCCAGCTTCGCAAGTCTCTCCTGTAGCTTTTCAATATCGTAATCACTTGTGGATTTATCAATCTCGTTTTTAATCTGCTCGATTCTTCCCTTAACATCTTCCGTCCTGCCAGCCCCTTCTATTATGGTAGTTGTGTCCTTGTCGATAGTTACCCTTTTAGCCCTGCCAAGCTGCCCCAACTCAATGTTCTCTAACTGAAGCCCCAGGTCCTCAAAGATGGCCTCTGCGCCGGTCAAAGTGGCAATGTCACTGAGCATAGCTTTTCGCCTGTCACCAAAGCCGGGTGCCTTAACAGCCGCCGCCTGCAGAACACCCCTAAGTTTATTGACCACAAGTGTAGCCAACGCCTCACCCTCAACGTCCTCCGCTATAATCAACAAGGGTTTACCTTGTTTAGCAACCTTCTCGAGCAGCGGGACGAGCGATTTTATCGAGCTTATTTTCTTTTCGTGAACAAGAATGTATGGCTTTTCAAGCACAACAGTCATATTCTCAAGGTTGTTTATAAAATGTGGGCTAAGATAGCCCTTATCGAATTGCATACCCTCAACAAGGTCAACTGTCGTCTCAAGAGACTGGCCCTCTTCGACGGTTATAACCCCATCCTTGCCGACCTTATCCATCGCTTCAGCCAACTTTTTGCCAATTTCAACATCCTGATTCGCGGAACATGTTGCCACCTGCTCGATCTGCCTGCTCGACTCGACAGATATGCTCATTTTATGGAGCTCTTCAACGATTTTTTCCACAGCTTTGTCGATACCGCGTTTTACCTGCATCGCGTTGGCGCCCGCCGTAATGTTTTTCAGTCCCTCATAAAAAATACTCTCCGCCAGAATTGTCGCTGTGGTTGTTCCATCCCCGGCCACAGTTGATGTCTTTGAAGCCACCTCTTTGACCATTTGAGCGCCCATATTCTCGTACGAATCTTCCAGCTCAATCTCCTTGGCTACCGTAACACCATCTTTGGTAACGGTCGGTGAACCAAATGATTTTTCCAAAACTACGTTTCTGCCGCACGGCCCTAACGTTATCTTAACCGCATCAGCTAACTTCTTAACACCTTCGCGGATTTTTGTACGTGCTTCTGTCCCAAAAGCTATCTTTTTAGCCGCCATATTTTTCTTTCTCCTACTCGATTTATAGTTTAATAATCAATTACTTATCACCAATATTACCACAACAAGTAAATCCACTTAACTCCGGCAGTAGAAATTATTTTTCAATTACCGCCATAATATCAGATTCACTCATAATCAGGTACTCTTTGCCATCCATTTTTACCTCTGTCCCGGCATAGCTCGTGAAAAGTATCTCATCACCTTTTTTCACCTGCATCTTTCTAACCGTTCCATCATCGAGAACCTTTCCAGCCCCAACACTGATTACCTTGCCTCTCTGTGGTTTCTCCTTGGCGGTGTCCGGAAGAACTATTCCGCCAGCAGTTCTCATCTCCGCTTCGAGACGCTGCACAAGCACCTTATCTGCCAATGGCCGAATCTTCATCTTGTCATTGCTCCTTTCAAAAACCTTTGAACATTTTCTTCATCCCGGCGCTCCAGGACTTAAACGTTTCTAAATCACTCTAACCTAATTAAAAATCCAACTATTGTATTTCTTTATAAACAACCGATTTAACGATTCCCTCAAAATTCCCATATCTACCGGTTTATCAATAACACCAAAAACATCAAGCTGCAGTGCCTTGCTGAGCAAATCTTCGCTCGCGCTTCTGGAAAGCAAAACGCACGGCATTAATGGATAATCCATTCGAATAATCTTTATTATTGCCAGCCCGTTAGATTTTTCGGTATCCATATTCACAATTGTTGTATGAATGCGTTTTTGCCTTATGATATTGATGAACTCGCTTGCATTTCCCGCGATGAGAAGATTAACGCCTCTCGGCTGAAATATATCCCTCACCGCGTTCGGCCAAGCCCAGTCCGCATCACTGGCCAAAATATTTATTCCAACGAGTTTTGATGAATTTGAAACCATTTTCTCTTCAAATCTAACTGTGCTTTTTATCCCGGCACCTCGCCGGTCAAACTCAATATTTTACGCAAATACTGTGCCAAAATAACTCTTTCAAGTATTATGTCTACATAAGTACTTATTACGAATAAGGTTATGCTACAATATCGCAATTCTTACCTGACTGCCAAAACTCCAGCCAGCCCTTATCTGGCTGCCAACTCGGCAGCTGATACCTCTCAAATAACAACGAATTCAACGGCCGGACAGCTATTTATGGCAAAACAGGCTTCGATGCTCTATTAACATATGACAGATATATCCCAATGGCACTCGGGCAATTCTTTTCTTGACAAACCAATCAAAATTTTAGATAATACAGTATCAACAACTTAGAGTCAAAATAACGGGAGAAAAACCGATGCGCTTGATTGTAAAGCAAAATGGCCAGGATTTCAAAGAATTTCAATTTGAAAAAGGCCCTATATATATCGGCAGACATACACACAGCCAGGTTTGCCTGCCTGAGGGGGCGGTATCGAGACAGCACGCTGTGTTATTTACAAATGATGATGGGCAATGGGTTGTCGAAGACCTCGACTCTGCCAATAAAACATATCTAAACGACGAAGAAGTCCACAAAACAAAAATCAAAACCGGTGACAGTCTCCGCATAACCGATTTCACCATTGAAATTGACCTTGACCTTGAGGATACTATTAAAAACAACACTGAAATGGAAGCTGAAAAATCGACCCACCTGGAGGATACTATAACACTTCATCGAGGCCCGCAAATTATAGTCAGAGAACTGGATTCTGAGCAAGCTCCTCCCATCAGGTTCCCGGCCGAGAGGGCAAAAGACTTTCTGCATCTTATAGGCCAAAGCCACAATGCCAGGGATATCGACGAGCTACTGCTTGCTCTATTGGATACCACCTCCAAGCAATTCGACGCCGGCCACGTTTGGTGCGCCTTAAGAGACCAGCCGGCCGGGCCGATGACCTGCCACGCAGGTAAAAGCCGAAACGGTCAAACCCTGGACCTAAATGACGTAAAACTCAGCGACAGAATTAACGAAGCTGTTGAAAAACAGAGGTTCTTACTCTTCATCTTTTCAAGAATACCGGGCCAAGCGGAAGAAGGACAGCTGCGTTCCGCTTTAATAGCTCCTATTATTTGCTCGGATGGCTGTTTCGGAGTACTATATGTAGATAATGCCATCGGCGACGACCACTACAGTCTAAGCGATTTGGATTATTTGATGCTGCTTGGAATGCATACAGCGGCTACACTGAGAAATTTATAATTAAAGTCCACCCATTTACTTACAAGTTTACTGCCCTCAAGGCACACATATCAAATGGAGTCTGGCAATGTGCCAGAGAAACTCATTTTTTCCCAAAAATGCGAAAGATTCCTGTCACTCCCAATCCCATGGCGGAGGTATCGTCGGAGTATAATTCATCATTTCCCAAGCAGCCATTTGCATTCTATACAAATCTAAGTTTCCTCCGGTGCATGAGCCGCATCCCTGACCAGCTCCTTTACCATCGCCACTATAATTTTCAGAGTGAGCCGCCTCTATAGTTCGTTCATCTTTCCATTTCCAATATTCAGCATGCCCATCCGCAAACGAAAATGTCGCACCGCCGGAGTGTCGGTCCATTGGCTGGTCATAAAAGCATTCTTTGTGACAGTTAATAATATAGCTATCCGGGCTTATCTTACCTTCATCGACAAAAACCATACGATTTGCCGGCTTTCCAATCTTCGTCCTGTTTTTAACTACTCCGCACTCAAAGTCCTCCCACATAGACCACGTGGCATTCATGGCATTAGTAGTAGAGTATGTCCGAAACTCACCACGTTTACCGTTAGGACACTTTAAGACGTTTATATTCTTGTAATAAGAATAAAGGTTCCCTTTTTTTACTTCCTTTTCCCAACAATCCCAATCTGCTCCGCAATTCCAATCCACGCCGCACCAGGGATATTCACCATCAGGAATGTCATCTCGAGGTATGCGCGCAAAATCCCACTCTCCTCCGTTGACAATCTTATCATCATTTTCATCGGCATACATAATCCACGCCAATTGCAACTGGGAAAGATTATTCAGACAAATCCTTAGTTTGGCCTGTTCTCTGGCCCTCGCCAACGCCGGCATTAATATCGCCATCAACAGAGCGATAACAGCTATTACCACCAAAAGCTCTATCAGGGTAAAACCTCTTCGTCCGTTCATAATGTACCACCTTCTCTTCATCTTCAAAAAACCCCTGTTAATTTCCAAATTTCCCTATTTTACCATATAACTCTTGACAATTCAAGAAGTAAACTGATTTTTTACCTATTGGATGATTATATAACTTTTTTATTACTCCGTCGCGACTATGTGCACTCAAGATTTGGATTATCCGATGCTGCTTGAAAAGCACACAATAACTACACTTAGATGCTTTTAAGTGCAACCTACACAAGCACTTATAATTGCCTCATTCTTAAAGTACCCATAGCAAAGTACTTGGCAGCTAACCAAATAAAAAACTTATTTTTATATCATCTCTAAAAGTGCGAAAGAATCTTACCAATCCCATGGTCCCGGTATTGATGGTGTATAGCCTAACTCGCCCCATGCACCCATCTGCACTCTGTATAAATCCAAATTTCCGTTCAAACCCAATGATGCCTGCACCGAGGCGGGCAAAGGGCCTTCCCTTTCAGTGTGAGATTCTTCTATAGTTCGTTCATCCTTCCATTGCCAATATTCAGTATGCCCGTCTGCAAACGAAAATGTTAAACCGTCACCATGTCTACCCGGAGGTGCATCAGGACCCCATCTCTCTACAAGATAGGTAACAATATAACTATCCGCGCTTGCAAAACCCTCATCTATAAAAACGGCACGGTCTGCCGGCTTAGTAATCTTCATCCTGTTGTAAATTACCGTGCCTTGACCTCCTCCCTGGTTTTTCTCCCATGCACCGCGCATAGATTGAACAATAGAGTACGTACGCAACTCGTCACGTTTTCCGTTAGGACACTTGTACGCCTTTATATTCCGGACATAAGGATAAAGTGCCCCACTTTTCATCTCCTCTATCTTGGCTTCTTGATTCGCTTTGTTCCAATCATAGCCGCACCAGCTTTCTTCAGCCGGACAGGGGGGATTAACCGTATTACTCAAAGATTCTCCTCCGCATACAATCTTCTCATCATTGGCGTCGGCATACATTGCCCAAGCTAACTGCAACTGGGAAAGATTGCTCAGGCATATCCTCAGTTTGGCCTGTTCTCTGGCCCTCGCCAACGCCGGCATCAATATCGCCATCAACAGTGCGATAACAGCGATTACCACTAAAAGTTCAATGAGAGTAAAACCTCTTCGTCTATTCATAATCATTCACCTTCTCTTCATCGTCAAACGACCCCCTGTCAACTTTATATTTTTACTCCTACAAACCTCGCTATTTTACCATATAATTTTAAACAATGCAAGAGGCAAGATGGTTTTTTTTATCTCTTTGCAAATCAGAAAACACTTCGTTATTACTGCACAGACAAATGCTTACTGCTCAGTTCCTGGAAATCAAACAAAAAAAACTAAAAATCAGAACCATTCACGGAGTAAATATCTGAATTTTGGGCTATCACGGGCAATTTTACCAGGGATCTTGCAAAAAACTCGTCAAAAAACCTTTGCTCGATAACAAAACCTCTTTTAATGAGCCCTATAGGTCATCTCAGCCCTGTGAATGGTTGCGAAAAATCAAGGTTCTCTGGCCTATTGTCTCTTGTATTTGCCGATTAGCTGTCCTTGGCCGATTATGTGCCCTTCCATTGCCTTCAGCAAATCAGTTTTTTTGGCCCCCGCCGGCAGGTCGAGCTTCGTTTCCAGCGCGTAAATCTTGAAAAAGTAGCGGTGGGTCCCACCCGGTGGACATGGGCCGCCATAGCCAATTCTGCGAAAATCTGTCATGCCCTGTTTGGCTCCACTGGCCAAAGTCTCGTCAGCGGGGATATTTTCCGCCAATTCCTTTGTATCAGCCGACAGATTATATACAACCCAGTGTACCCAGGTGCCTACAGGAGCATCGGGGTCATCGCTTATAAGAGCGATACTCTGCGCCCCTTCGGGAACCCCCTGCCACTGCAAAGGCGGGGAAACATCCGCACCGTCACAGGTATACTTCGCCGGAATCAGGCCGCCCTCTTCAAAGGCCGGACTTGTAATTTTAATCTCCATTTTTTTTCTCTCCTTCCGCACTGGATTCAGCTTGCTCGCTATCCTTAACCGCAGGAACAAACAAATAACGTAATTACCAATACTGAAATAATAACATTCTTTAGCATACCATTTTCCCCTCCATTTCAAGACCATATCACATTCTTCAAATACTCAATAATACCACCTAATCTATCCACTGTCAAAAACAGGACAGATAAAATCGCGATAATCCACATAGCGAACTTCACTTCTTTTGCCTTGGCGGAAACTACCTTTATAAGAGTAAACGAAATAAAACCAAACGCCAATCCTGTGCTTATGCTGTAACTCAAAGCTATCATTACTATTATAATAAACGCAGGAAATGCCTCATCTATGTTCCCAAAGTCAATCTTTTTAACCTCCCTCATCATAAACAATCCAACCATAATAAGAGCCGGTGCCGTTGCATACTCAGGAACTATTCCGACAATGGGAACGAACAACAGCGCCAATAAAAATAAAATTCCTGTCACTATCGAAGTCAATCCTGTTCTTCCACCCTGCTCAATGCCTGCCGCCGATTCGATATACGATGTAGTGGTTGATGTTCCCAGTACGGCACCTATCATAGTTGCAATAGCATCAATACCTAACAGCTTATCCAGCCCTTTGATTTTATTTTTCTCATCAACTATATTTGCCTGATGACAGCAGGCCACGAGTGTTCCAATACTATCAAACATATCAATAAACATTAAGCTGAATATACTTCCAGCCATACCCCACTTAAGTGCCCCCCAGATATCGAGCCGAAAGGCAACCGCCTGAAAATCAAGATGTAATGAAACCAGCTTTTCCGGCCTTTCTATATATCCGAAGGCCGCTGCCAGAGCCGTTGAAAACAAAATCCCTATCAGTAACGCCCCTTTTAATCGCTTGGCCTCAAGAAAGAGCATCACAATCAGCCCGGCCAGACCTATCAGCACAGTGGGGGTCAGTTCTCCTGCCGACACTAATGTCGCCTCATTGTTTACAATAACACCAAGCTTAACCAAACCAATAAAGGTGATAAAAAGACCTATACCAACCGATATAGCTGAAATCAGACTCGCAGGTATTGCTTCTACAAGTTTTTTTCTCAGACCCAGCAGTGTTAACAGAAAGAAAAACAGACCTGAAAGAAATACAACTCCCAGTGCCGTCTCCCATCTGATTCCCCGACCCAAAACAAGACTGTAGGTGAAAAAGGCGTTGAGTCCCATCCCAGGCGCCATAGCTATCGGTGCCTTCGCAAACACACCGACAATAATTGTAGCTATAGCGGTAACCAGGCAGGTAACAGCTATCAAGGCGTTTCTGTCCATCCCTGTTACACTAAGAATGTCGGGATTAACGAATATAATGTAGGCCATCGTAAGAAATGTCGTTAGCCCCGCTACAAGCTCGATTCTGACATTTGTTTGTTTTTCTTTTAGTTGAAAATATCTGTCAAACATTTTTTGCCTCCCTGCAATTTTGCAGCTATCTGTTTTAACTGCAAGCTAAAAGCGTCGAATTACCATTTTTCCTAAATAAACCACATATTTTACATTGACATCCATAGTAAACAATGTAAAATAACTCGTTTTCATAACTGGGATTAAAACAAATCCTGATTATTGACCAATTCTTTTTGAGATTTTTTATGTATTC
>CAZUTR010000050.1:0-11257 GCA_964623545.1 uncultured Pirellulales bacterium
CTGTTTCTTACATTTCTGCCGCTATCGACCTGCTCAATATTTTCAATCCTGGCTTTTTGAAGCTGCTCTGCAAGATAACGGGCAGTTGCCCTAAATTCGCTGAAAATGAGGACTTTCTGGTCTTTGAGCAGCTCCTCTTCTTTTATAAGTTTTAGCAGCTTTTGAAGCTTTTCATCTTTTTGAGGGTCTTCTTCCACACCTTCCTTGGCCTTGAGGTAGAAGCGGCGATATATCTTGCTCAGAAAGCCCGTCATAAGCTTCATGTCTTCAAGAACATCCTGTGTGAGCCGCTCCATGTCGAGTTGACTTGGTTCGAAGTCTTCGGTCGGCTCGAAAAGACCTTCCTCTTCTTCATTTTCTGTGTCAAGTTCGTCCTTTTCCAGACGCTGCAATATATGGTCCTGGGTAAGCTTCCACCAGCGCCTGTTATCAGTAGTCCATGCTTCGAAAAGGTCAGGTGAATATCTTTTAAGGAAATCAGCCATCTTAGCCAGTAAATCTTCAACACTTGCCTCGAATGCTTTGAATGAGCTTTCAAGTCTTTTGAGCAGCAAGGTTCGTATCAAGCCAACAATCAGCTTTTGGTATTCAGCGGTACGTTTGTCAGGTTCTTTGTGATATGCGGATGTGTTGTAGATAGCCAGTGATAAAAACGGGTCTTTTTTGTCAAACGCCTCTTTGATTTCTCCATACAGGGTTTCATATACGTTTTTCAGTGAGTAATTCACGACCCGCGGCTCCTGCCTTTCAGGGAATAACGGGCCATCCACTTCGATGCCTTCAGATTTCTTAACGTATTTGCGGCTTCTTTGAATAAGGACATTTCGCAGCAAATCATCGGTACGGAGAAAATCTTCATCTCCGGCTACTTCAGTAATTGCTGTCTCAGGATGACTCTTCCCCATCTTTTTCTCGGCATCAAGAAAATGCCCACGCAGGTTTTGTATGCGTATACTTGAGAAATGGTCCTTTTTGCCCTGTGCAAAATAGTTTATGAGATGATATAGGTCATCCAAAGAATTGTTAATCGGCGTTGCTGTAAGCATGTAGAGTTTCTTGTCAACAGCCAGGTCCATGAACAACCGGCCTCTGTTGGCTCGTGGATTTCTGAAATGATGCGCCTCGTCTATAATAATAACATCGCTGCGCTTGCGATAGTAGTTTAACCAGTCTTCACTAATTAGACCTTCTCGTCCAAAACTCGTATGCCTTTCGATTCGTAGTCTCTCTGTTAATTCTATAGGATAGTGAGGCCGTAAATATCTATTAATGTTTGCCCGCCAAACACTTTCTTCAGCTGATTTCGGTACAACCAAGAGTATACGTTTATCTTCATGAAGGCACCGCTCCAATATCATCAAGCCAATGAAGGTTTTACCAAGACCGACACCGTCGCAGACAAGAGCGCCATTCCATCTGTCGGCAATCTCCAAAGCCTGATGGTATCCATCTTTCTGGTATTGGGAGAGTTTTGGATATAATACTGATTCAGCGAGTTCCCATTCATCTTGTGTCTTTTCACGCCCTGCAAAAAACTCATAAAGAGCTTTTGCATAAACGGTGAACGGATCGTATTCCTTCAAATGAGGTTCAATGACTTTGATAATTTCTTCTCTGACATCCTCTCCATCTTTCCATACTTCGTCATACCATTTGCGAAGGTTCTCTATATGAGCCTGGTCCGTACTGAATAGGTTTAGTTCTACATTTTCAGTAAGACCCGGTCTGGTAAAATTGGAGCTGCCGACAATAGCAAAATCAACAGGGCTGGCTTCCTTAGATTCCATTAGATAAGATTTGGCGTGGAATTTTGCTTTCGAGTATATCTTTAATGCTATGCGCTTGTTGGAAATCGCCTCTCGAACGGCAGGAAGACCTGTCAAAGCATCGTCTCGTTCTTTTTCCCGCTCAATACTTTCATTGGATACATCAAGCAGGGCCTTGGCAATCTCGTTTTTTGTTCTTCTGGTGGTCTCATCACCCATTAAGATACGAATTTTATCGAGTTCCTGCCAAAGACCTTCCAAAAGCAGAAATGAGCCAATTTCAAACATACCCGTGGCAACATCCATTTTTTGAAGGTTTGGTAAGAGCTTTTGAAGTGCATGCAATACGGTGTTATCGCTGCGATTGTCTATTATGACCGGTAGTTTCCTCACCATTTCTCTGTTTTCCAAATACCCTTGAAAAGATTAACTCAGTCCAATGTTACCATAAAAAGCAGGTAGACTCAAGCAGATTTTGAATGACCACAAATGACTGTAGCGAGCATAGGCTACAAAGCAAGGCAGAACAGGGCGAAGAGTTGTCATTTATCACAAAATCCCATAGAATTAAGGATATGAAACAGGTGGAAATCAAACATATCAAGCAGCGACTAGATATGAGGAATTGAAAGCTTTTTCATTTCTCAATCTACCGCAACAAAAAATCTCTTCATACCAATAAAATTACACTTTTTTTGCTGTTGCCAAGCAAGGAAATTTAGAGCCAGAGGTTGCCATTTTATACACCTCTCAAAAAATTCTTTAAAATGTAAAAAAATCCTCAATTAAGAATTGACTTCTTAATTAGAAATAGTAAAAATTATATAGGCCAAATATTGTGGTTTTCAGCCCTTAATCAGCGTGAGGTATTCTTAAGATTTTATATAATAACTATGAAAATAAGGGAAATTCCACATTTCCTACCCTAAACGCCAATTGATTACCCTCTTTGTTTAGCGTGCAATTTGCGCAACTAATGCGCCAAAAATTTTTTGGCGACGCTAATCTTTTAATACTGGAGATGAAAAAATGAGAGACACTTTAAATTATTTAACTGCAAGTCAAATAGCCGACCAGCTTGGCGAACCACCTCAACGAGTTACATATATCATTCACAAGTATCGCATCAAACCAGTTCAACGGATAGGGATTATACGACTGTTCGATGAGGAGCAAATTCAGCTAATTAAACAAGGACTATATAATATTCAGATAAGGAGTTCAAAATGAGTTCAACACTAACAACAGAAAAATTATTAACCGCAAAGGCTGTAGGCCAAATGCTCAGTCTGAGCAAACGACAAATCTTTCGCTTAAATAGTTGCAGTAAGATCCCAGCTCCGATTCGTATCGGCGGGGCTGTGCGCTGGTCTGAGCAGGAGATTTCAGCATGGCTGGCTGCTGGCGCACCCGACCGCAAGGCGTGGAAAGCTATGAAACAGAGAGAGGACAAATAATGGCTAGGAGAAGACGAACTGTCGGTCTAATTGCGTTTCTAAAAGGCAATACGGACCCAGAGGTAGGCATGCCTGGCTGTGCGAACTACGACCATCATTACGGCGGCTGTTTGTTCAATGATAAGTGCTTGGTGCAGGAAGGCAAACGGTGCGGTTATTTCGAGCGGGCTGTTCTGCCAACTGCCGCTGATATTGGTTTGAAGGAGCAGCTTTACTCTCTCTACGAAGAGCATGTCGGTATGCAGGGCAATGAGATACTCAGTAGAGGTCAAATACGGCGGTGTCCTGACTGTGGTGATGAGGTAGGTACACGACAAAGATTCTGCTTAAGATGCAGTAAAAAACGAAGGCAGGAAACCTATAGACGCTCAAGGCGGAAAAAGGCTGGTTGATGCGCAACAGTTAATGAAATTTACCCTCAAAATTTTACACTCTAATGGGTGTTTCGAGGCTGTTTAGAAAATGAGTTTAAAAATACGTGCTACAGGTCATATTTCTGCTATTTGGCAGTTAACTGTTGCGCTGGCGATACGAAAATGGCAAAAAATCGAGTTATAGTTTTAGGGCAACTTTTGGTTAAATCTCTGGTTTGGCTTTCCCTCAGCGGAGCAGCAAAGAGCATATACCTAATCTTTCGCACAAAGTGCCAGATAGTCAAGTTCAAGGGCAAGCCTGGCAAACGTGGACCGGTCATTATCAATAACGGGCAAATTGTATTCACCTATGCTGAAGCTAAGAGAAAATACAGCATAACGCCATCTCGTTTTCGCAGGGCTTTGGATGAACTAATCGAGAAAGGATTCATAGATATCGCAGATACTGGAATGGGAGTACACAAAGTAACCACATTTTACGCTATTAGCGAACGCTGGCGGGATTACGGAACACAAGAGTTTAAGAAGGTTGATAGGCCAAAACCAAGTATTGCAAACCCTGGCTTTAAGAAAGGTAACGAGCTTTGGAAGAGAGCTTGTAAGAAAAAGTCAAGTGGCGAAAATGTGCACAGTGCCGTGAACACTAACGTTCACGATGAGCTTATAGCTATGTACACGAATGTGCACGGTCAAAAAATCACAATTCGATACAAAAGGAGAAATAATAAATGGTTAACTTGCAAAATTGCCTAATTTATCGCTGTGCACAAAATCAACAGCGTTCTATAGATTACCAGTACATAGCGCAGTAATTTATATTAGGCGGCCGAGTGAAGCCTTAAGCGAGCGAGAGCGAGGCCGCCGACCTAATATGCAAATTAAACTCTGAGAATTGAGAGAATAATTATGAGCTACAATCAGAAAAGCCGATAGGCTTTTTTAAAAAAAGGTGGAAATTTTTAAATAATTTCTTGACTTATGTGCGATATACCGCATAATAGTTTTATGACAATGATTAGAAAAGCAATTATAAAACAAATGAATGAGTTGAATCTGAATCCTAACCAGTTGTCAGAAATGCTCAAGGGTAGAATACCAAGACGAACTATATATGACTTCCTATCTGGCAAGACAGATGCTCGAACAGAAGTAGTGTCGGACTTGATGAAAGTTCTTGGTTTGGAACTAAGACCAATTAAGAAAAAAAGGAAGAAAGCTAAAAAATGATTATAAATAGCCCCTGCTTCAAAGTGGATAGGAGAGAGGAAAGAAGCAGAGGCTACAAATGAAACAGCAATTTTAGAATCATTGATTATAGCCATTTTCGGTAATAAGTTCAAGAATGGCATAATCAAAAGACAGAAAGTAAGGTGATATTATGGCTTCTATTTTTCGACAAAGATACACAGTAAAAGACCAAAATGGCAAGAGTATCCGCAAGCAGTCGCAACACTGGTATATCGACTACAAGGCTACTGGCGGGACTCGAAAGAGAGTTAAGGGCTTTAAGGACAAGGTCGCTACTGTTCAATTAGCAGCTAAACTTGAGAAAGAAGCGGAGCTTGGTGATGCTGGAATCATTGACCGCTTCAAAGAGCACCGCAAAAGACCTTTGACCGAACATCTAAAAGACTTCAAAGCCAGCTTAGTAAATAAGGGTACAACAGAAAAGCACGCCTGTCTGGTTTATAATCGGGCTAAGGCGGTGATTGACAATTGCGGTTTTGTGTATATTTCCGATATGTCCGCCTCGAAAGTTCAAAGGTATCTTGCCGAACGCAGACGGGACGGACTGAGCATACGAAGCAGTAACTTCTATTTGCAAGCCGTCAAACAGCTTTACAACTGGCTTGTGGCTGACAATAGAACCGCTGAGAATCCCTTGGCTTACCTTAAAGGCCAAAATCCCAAGACAGATATACGCCACGCACGCAGAGCATTGAGCGTTGATGAGTTAGAACAACTTATAAGAGCAACGGCCAGAGGGCCAAAACACAGTGGTATGACCGGCAAAGAACGAGCAATGCTTTATACGATTGCTGTGAGCACAGGTTTACGGGCGGGGGAATTAGCATCCCTTACGTGGCAATCGTTCAATCTGAGCGACTCTACGCCCTCTGTAACGGTCTTGGCAGCTTATAGCAAACATCGCAGAGACGATGTGCAGTTATTACCACTTGAGGTAGCAGAGCAATTTCGAAAATGGCAAGAGGAGATAAACGCTCAGAGGGATAACAAGGTTTTCGGCAACTTTGATAAAAGTAAAGCTGCCAAGATGCTGCGCAAAGACTTAAAGGTAGCGGGAGTTGCTTACAAAGATGATGCTGGCCGAGTCGCAGATTTTCACGCTCTGCGTCATACCTATATTACAAATATTGTCAAAGGCGGAGCATCCGCTAAGGTTGCTCAAAGTTTGGCCAGACACAGCACCATAAATCTTACGATGGATACTTATACTCACCTAAGCTTATATGATGGTGAAGCTGCTCTAAACAACTTGCCGAGTTTGCCTGATGTTGACAGCCCGAATATTGAAAACGAGAGAGCGGTTGCGTTACGAACAGGAACAGATGATTTGTCAATTGATGGCGCTTACAAACCAGCTTACAAAAAACTTACAGAAAATGCTTACTTTGATAATAACAAGATGGCCTCAGGTGGCACTATACAAAAGGTTGAAAGTATAAATAATAGTGACAATGATGAGAGCGGTAAACCTTTATTAGATGAACAGTTAGGTAGTGAATGTCACCACCTGACAACGAAAGAACGGAGAGGGCGGGATTCGAACCCGCGGAGCGGGTTTATACCCACTCGACGGTTTAGCAAACCGTTGCCTTCAGCCACTCGGCCACCTCTCCAAATGTCATCGAAACGGTAATCTACACATTAAAAGCGAGGATTGCAAGAAGATAACCGAGCGAGTGCGTTTTTTGCTGACATACCGCATAAGCGGTCAACAAAACATTTCAAACGCACCTATAGTTAGAGGTTTCTCAGCTGCTCTATCCACCCCCGTGAACATTCATCGCCAGACTGTAAACCTTATCCTGGCAGGTCATATAGAGTGTTTTGTTTTGCGGGCCGCCGAAGGTAATGTTTGAGCAGAATTCGGGTATCGGCACCATTTCCAGCTGCTCGCCTTCAGGTGAGACAATCCAGATTCCTCCCAAGCCGGCGAAATAAAGATTGCCGCGCTCATCGGTTGTCATCCCATCCGGGTCATAAGTATTTGGAGGACTGGTAGGTTTGAAGAACACCGTGCCTGTCCCAAGCGTTCCGTCCGGGTTGATAGGATAGACCCACCAGCGTTTCCTGGTTATGTTACTGCTGCTGCTTTCCGAGACATAAAGTTTAGTATTGTCATTCGAGGCGATGGTACCATTCGGTTGATACAGACCGCTTGCTACTTTTGTCACTGTACCATCGGTTTTCAGTAGATATACCCACTGACTGCTTGGTCCTGCGCCTCCCCAGTCGGGTCCGGTGAAATAAATGTTCCCATTATCTGTTTGGCAAAGGTCATTTGGTTTCGTACTGATTCCATCTGACTGGTCTGCAAGGACCTGTGAATCCTCGGGACCGCTTGCGCCGATTTGGTGGCTGGAAATTTGTTTGGGATTTTCATCAGCTGTTAACAGTCTGCCCTCCAGCGAAAGAAATGTCCCATTCGTATACGGCGTGCCGCTCATCCAAACAGTGACACTTCCCGGTGAGTCAAGGCGGAGCAACTGATTATCGGTTCTGTTAGTAAAGCACAGTTTGTTCGTAACAGGGTCCCATGTCGGACCTTCGAAATATGTGCTTGCTGAGGAGTACACTTCAACGAGTTCTGCACCTTCTACTATTAGGGGAAGATTAGGTTCTTGCGGTTTTGTCCCCCAGTACTCGGCGAACACAGCAAAATCTTTGAAGTTCACTATTCCGTCTCTTTCCGGGTCAGGAGCGATGTCGGCCTCTAATGGTGTACCTGCTGCTGTCTGCAGCCACTGTCCTGATATCACCTGCAAATCATTGTAATCTACGAAGCCGTCGCCATTAAAATCGGCCGGGTTTGGAGTTGTCAGCTCAATGCCATCGTCAGTTCCCAAATTACGAGAGTATTGCTTGTCTGTAGAGCTATTCCAGTGCTCGTGAACGCCCAGGCTCTCCAGAGCTGAGCTGTCATCCTCCGGGTCATAAGTAAAACTCGCAGGCCAGTAATTCAAGTCTGCCGCCTGCTGGAGGTAATCATCTACAGCGGGCATAGTGGGCCATATATCTATCGTGTATCCGTTATCGGTTGTGTATTCGGTACGGAGAAAGTCATGGCATACGGATTCGAGCGCTACCTGGTCCTGTGATATGAACAGCGATGAGGTATAGTCATTATTGAACGGCTCAGAGACCCACTTGTTTGCCAGGCCAACCGCCTCCGGTCCCGCCCACAGACCATCGACGACGTGCAGGACCGTATTCTGTCCAAGCTTTTCGTGACCCATCAGGTCCACCTGAACTCGATACATTCCGTAGTCAAATCTCTCATCACCGCTTGTACCGCTGCTGCCGTCGGGGTTGACAAGACCCGGGTGCAAATGCTCAGCGCCATCACGCATATTCGAGCCGAAATGGTTTTTTGCACATAGAGTTATACCTGCTCTGGCATGGCCTTTCAGGCACGAAATGTTAATCATATAGTCAACATCTGCAATGCAGGTCGGAAGGTAATCACTGGAATAATCAAGTATCGAGCCGCCGTCACTGTATTTTATTTGCGTTGTGCTCTGTACTATTGGCGTTCTACCTGTGTGGCTCTGGTCATGGTCTATAAAGACGATATTTGGGAACTCAGTATGTATAAGGTCATAAATATGCTTGTAGATATGCTTCATAGGGTCGCCGATATATATGTCCTGCTGCTGAACACCATAGACGTATACAAGCTGTCTGATAAACGCCAGGGTCATGTGCGGTGACGCCTCTGCAACACCGTAGTAGCTGTTTTCTACCTTGGTAAAATCATAGTTGATATTGCCCCAGCCGGTACCGTAACCCCAGCTGCTCGTGATATTCATCTTAATTATTATCTTCTCGCCTTCACTGTAGCCGACATCACCTCTGCCTTTTTCCTGATTGAAATGGTGAAACATTGCGTCCCATGCGTCATAGTCACTGCTCGTTCCGGCTAAAGCGCGGATTGCCCTTGAGACCATCTTGTCGATTACCTGCTGGTCATTGTTATGGTTACAAAACCAGCCGTCATCATCTTCGTCTGCATCACCGTCACCGTTATGCGTGTTTGTGCAGTTCTCATCTGTCGCGTTGGCGTCGTGAATCCAGACAACCCGTCCGGGATTGATACCTTTGGCATCGCCGATTGGAGTATTGGCGGGCAGTTCATCCGCCTGTGTTATCGGCTGATTTCTGATATCCGCCGCCATTGCCACCCAGATAAAACCAATACTGGCAATAGCGCACACAACGGCCAGTGCGTAGCGTGCCTTGGCCACATATTTCTGTGCCTTATGGTACGCTATGATTGACCCGGCCAGGCCCATAAGCCAGACGATAAAGCTTGAGGCTAATGGAAACGCCACCCGCTGACAAGGGTACGTAGCACGTGATGGCTTGGGGATTACTCGTATTAGAAACCAGATAAGAGCTAACAGGCCTGTAACCGGTAATAACCACGTCAGCCAGCGGAATTTGCTTTTTTGTTTAATTGGTTTACCTGTTTTTGGACAGACTGATGGAGTGTATTTTTTGTGTGAGAACATCATTTTTACGACACCTATAGCCTTCTTGCCGTCTGCTTCGGCTGTGTTTACCATCCTCCACGATGTTGCAGAGACAACGTGGATTAAAGTTTGTTTATTCTCAGACAACCGACCCCATGGCGGGTTATCACGCTTATGATTATATCAATTTTTTCAGAAGATGTCAACCCAATTTACCAATTCAAATATTTGGAGCTTTCGCAGGATAAATCAGCAAAAGTGTGTAAAAAAGAACGGCTGGCGATTTTGTCACCAGCCGCGGTATTTGAAAAATCTCATTCAATGCATTTAATGCAATATGTTTAATTAGTCGAGCCAGTTTTCGCAGAATTCGGCCAGGTCAAGCTCGTCGATTATGCCGTCGCTGGGCATTGATATATCACAGGCGGCATTCCAGTTGTCATCGCCGGGCTCACTTCTCCACGCAGCAGCAAAAACGGCGAAATCTTGCAAGTCCACAATTCCATCTCTGCACAAATCTCCGACAACGCCTGGTTCGGTTACCAATTCGATACCTGTTCCGTTAACCGGGTCGAGGTTTCGGCTGTATTGTTTATCGGTTACGTTGTTCCAATGTTCGTGCACACCCAGATTTTCCGTCAGGCCACCATCGTGATTGGGGTCATAGTTTGCGCCCGATGGCGGGCTGGGAATCAATGCCGCCTCGTGCAGATAGTCATCTGTCCCGGAATACTGCGGGTACCCATTAATGGTGCCGGGGCTGTCATCCCATTCATTGTCCATAAAATCAAAGGCCACTGAATCGGCTGCAACAGGGTCCTGCGACAAGAAGATACTGCTTGGCCAGTGGCCGTCGAAGGGGGCCATATCCCATCGGATTGGGTGGGAATCCCAGCTTCGACCGGAGTAGAGACCGTCAATCAAGACCAGTATCGTTTTGCCGCCTAATTTAGGGTGGCCCATCAGGTCAACAATTGCCCTGTAGTGTCCGATTCCGGGTGTTGCGGTTGCCCTGGTATAGTGCATATCATAATAGCCGCCGGCGTCTGGATTTCTTTTCAAAGAGCCATAATTATTTTTGCCGCTGAGTGTAATTCCGGAGTCGTTGTGGCTTTTAAGGACTGGGAAGTTTATAAAGTAATCCGATTGAGCAAAATGTGTTGGGATATAGTCCTGAGTTTTGCCTGTCACGCGAGAAGTGATTGGGTCGCTCCAGTAGAATGGTGCGCTGGTGTCGTAGGTAACAGTTGTTCTGCCGGAGCCGGGGTAGCCGCCGACTGTCAAATAGACGACGCCCGGACAATCCGCATAGACTATATCGTACCAGTGATTGGGCATAACTCTGCCCGGGTCGCCTATGCTTATATCGCCGGGGCTGACGCCTACGACGTCTATTAGTTGCCTCAAAAGTGCTATGGCAAGCTGCGGTGAATCGTCTATTTGGTCGAAATACCAGCTGGCTTTATCCATAGTGCTGGTATTGTCACTCAACACGAAATTGATTTTTATTGCGATTTTTTCGCCCGTTGTGTAACCAACATACCCCTTACCCATTCTTTGATTGAAGTTTTTGAATATTGCATCCCACGCGTCTGCATCGCTGCTTCTGCCGGTCAAGGCCCGAAGCGCTTTTGAGAGCATTTCGCTCACAACTACTGGGTCGGTGCAGGTGTCGGAATGCCAGTACGGCTGGCTGGTGTTGCCATCCGAGCCGGGCCAGCTGGCAGCATTGGCGTCGTGTATCCAGGCAACCCGTCCCGGGTAAATTCCTTTGCCTTGGCCCAGTGGGCTGTTGGGGACGATTGGCTCGTGGGCATAAGCCGGATTCTCATTTGTGCTGCTTGAAGCCACCCAGATAAAACCAATACTGGCAATAACGCACACAACAGCCAGTGCGTAGCGTGCCTTGGCCACATATTTCTGTGCCTTATGGTACGCTATGA
>CAZUTR010000051.1:0-11252 GCA_964623545.1 uncultured Pirellulales bacterium
TGCCGACCCCGAAAAAGACAAAGCCGAGCTGCAGAAAAGCTATGACAATCCGACCAGGTTCGACCACAAAAAACTGTTCCCGAAAACAAACTGGGAATTCTGTAAGTGGACAAAAGAAGATGCCTGGGGCTTTTTTGCGAGTACAGCCCTTACAGCTATTATCGTAGGACTATTCTGGGGACTGCTCAAAACACTCTGATTACAACTAAACCTTTGTCGAGAAGCGAAATCAGAAGTGCGCAAAGGAGGTGAAATGAAGAACCGCAATCACATAATTGTTATATTATGTATACTGTTACTTTGTCTGATAATGACCTTTGTTTATTGGCGACTAAAACCTGCGCTGTCGGGGCCGAGTTCTGAACGACCAGATGACTTTCCTGATATCTTGATTGTTCCGGACAATGCGGAAAGAGTTGAGTATTCGACTCCGTCAAACACGCGACGTGCTCCTCACACTTATCGAGTCAGCTACTTCGTTCGAGATCCTTATCCATCAAAGAACACCCGCGAAACGTTAGAGGAACACTTCAGAAAACACGGTTGGTGGCCACTGAAGTACCATCTCTTAAATCCGACAGTGCCCGCTTCTGTTCAACCGCTCCTGCAGAATCCTTGGCCCATGCCCAAGGACGGAGGCAACATTCCATTGTTTTACACAGAGGATTGGGTCAACGAAGATAACGAACACTTGGGTGTCGCCTGGAGTTACGAGCGTGTTGGGGAGAGAACAATAGACCCGAATGTATTCCATGTATACATGTCGTTTTTCGAACGAGATTCTTGGATTAGCTCAGAGGTCACAAAATATAAAAAGATACATCCTGAGGAATTTGGCGAAAAATTTGTTGATGCAAATCAAGTAATTAATTAGCGAATCCCTTCAGGCGATTCCAGCATAAGATAAAGATAATTAGAGTGAGATTGCTATTCAAATTGCTGAGTCGAACGCTACTTGTGTTCATTTAGTTTTATATTCAATTTGTCATCTAAATCGGCGGTGACAGACATAGGTCCCATCAGTTATGCTTGGATTTGCGGCTTTGCTTTTAGCAGCGGCTGCTACTGTTGTCTTGCCGTTTTCATACACAATCTTAACAGCCTCGGGGTCGCTGCTTCCATTGGCGGTAATCCAGCCTTTTGTAACATAGTCTTGAATAGTCGATACTACATTGCCACTGATAATCAACTTGCCATCTTTGATATCCAACGAGCCCGGATATGTATCACCCATATTCCGCATTCTAAAGCCCCTGCCACCTACGATAATAGTCCCACCATCCAGGTGTACCTCACCATAGGTTGTAGCCGAATCATTCTCAGCGATACTAAAGGCCTCGGCATTAATCGTACCGCCTGTCATATATAGGTAACCAGCACCCTGGCCACCAATAAACATCCTGTCGCTTACGTTTATGGTGCCGCCGTTCATATGGATGTAGCCTTTAGAATTGATATTCTCCCCGCCCAGGTACACTCTCGGAGCATTAATCGTTCCCCCATTCATATAGACATAACCAGTAGTCTGTTGCTTATAACCGAGGTAAAATTTCTGTGCGTCGCCAACAAGATTTATTTTACCGCTGTTCATGTAAAGTTCACCGGTGCACGCTACGCCTTCCTTATCACCGAAGTAGAATCTGCTGTAAACATCGAGCTCTCCGCCGTTTATCGTCAGGCAAGCAGCTTTACCGGGATTATTATGGCCAAGAACCACGTAATTCGCCACGGCCTTATTAGCACCGGTCATATTCGAATCAATAATCGCACCTTGTCCTGAAATCGACTCAAAGGTCGCTTTATCATTGCTGTCAGGCACCACATTGCTGTCCCAGTTTTCCGGCGTGCTCCAGAGATGGTCGGCACCACCATCGTCCCAGAAGCGACTATCTGCTGTTGTACTACCAACCAAAAAGAACACTACGATAATAAAAATCGGGAAAATCATTCTTCTACACATAATATCTCCTTTACCTAACACGAATACTTTATTAAAACCTTGAAAATCACAAAAAAGATTCTAAATACTAAAAAAAGCAAAGGCCGTTGATGTATTCCTCAATGTTGGTATATCCATCATTGTCACGGTCCTTTTTGCTGTCACCGGCATCAGTTGGGTCCAAGCCTCTTTCTTTTTCCCATTCATCCGGCATGCCATCATGGTCGGCATCAGCAGGCGGTGTTCCAGATGCAAGCACCGGCCAGCCGTTAACTTCATTCTCAACATTTATGATATTTCCTGTTCCATTTACTATATCTTTTATTATGCGAACGTCCACTGCGTCGCGTTTAGGCAGTGTCGCGCCGGCATTGGCCAGAATTTTCTTGTAAGCTGTTGGTGCATTATCCATCGTTACTTCTGACTCCACCGGAAACTGGCTTGATTGTTTATATGCAGCCTTTTGGGCCTCGGAAAGACCATCATATTTAACCAAGCTCCAGGGGTCTTTCGGACAGCTGCCGTTCATCCAATTATCGCTGAAATACGCCCTGCTGTAAGGACATCCTTCGCGGAAAGCGAAGTCATCCGTGGAGTTAGGGCCTTGTATGTAATAGTTTCCAACAAAGTTTATTTTGGTAACACTGTTTTTATCAGCGTTATACCCTGCGTATGAACCACCCCAGTTGTAAAGCACATTATTTCGGAAATCAAAAATTAAACCATCCGGGTCAGCAATGTAATCATTATTATTACCCGGACGGGGATTTCGGCCGTGATGATGTGCATAAAGATTATGATGAAAGGTATACACGTTTCCGAAGCAACCCCGGATTAAGGAGCCGTAACCGTGGTCTCTGTAATTCAGACTTTCGGTAATCATACACCACTGCACTGTAACATTACCTAAAATGTTGTCTGATGCAGTGACGGAAAGCGTTTCATCTCCCCCCCAGCTCGCTGAGCAGTGGTCGATGATGATATTCCGGCCCTTTTTGATTGACACACTATCGTCTATAGCTTGCTTATTGCCACCAAGTCGAAAACGTATATGGCGGACAATCACATGGTCGGCTGAGACCTCAAAATTACGATTCTTAAGACATATTCCTCCACCGGGAGCGGTCTGGCCAGCAATCGTAATATAGGGATTCTCAATAACCAAGGGGGACAGTAATTCAATATTACCCGAAACACGAAAGACAACAATTCTTGGTCCACTGGTCTCGACAGCTTCCCGTAGACTTCCGGGGTCGTTGTCATTTAGATTAGTAACTTCGTAAACCTTTCCTCCACGGCCCCCCACAGACCACATACCAGCTCCTTCGGCACCAGGAAAGGCAGGCAACGCAGGCGGATTAGCACAACCAGTGTTAAACACCAAAAAAATGACAATGCAAAAACCAAAAATCTTCATTACAAACACCTAATGTTTTAAAACTATGTTTTATCTTATTTTAGTCAGCCGGTCGTTTAATCTTCAAGATTAGCTTTCAGCTCTTCAGATTTACTATCAAAAGCAGATGATTTTCGAAAATCCAGAATTGTCTGTAACCATTTATCAGTAGTCTTACCGTCTATCTTCATAAAGTTTTCCGGTAGAAACTTTTCGGCTTGTTCGTCAGTAAGCTGATGCGACCACTTCACACGTGCCGAGGGATTTGCACCTGGGCCATGACTTTTGTATTCTGCGTAGAAAGCTGTTTTTTCCCTGGCTGGGTCACGCCAGTTATTCCATCCTTCCGGAAGTATTCCCTTATCAAGCCAACAATTATAGTAAACTACCCTCGCGTAAGGCCGCCACGGCCTGCCCAGGTCTGTCATGATACCCTCGGCGGTAACAATGCGGCAGTTATAAAAAACATAGCCGGTTGGCATATTCGGTTCAGTGGCGGCGTGGGCAGTGATATGACTTTTTTTCTTGCAATATATCCTGCAGGTTTCAAAGACGGCCTGCGCGTGCCCATAGATAAAATCAGTGCCGCCCTCAATGTAACAGTTCAAATAATATTGTCTGCCTGAGTGGGTCAGCAGGGTATCCTGCCAACCAATGAAACGGCAATTAACGAAAAGAGCACGTTCGGATACAAACTTGGCTGCCTGTGCCTGCGGACTCGGTTTGCCGTGTGAGTTTTCAATCGTAAGGCCCTCTGCAATAAAATCAGGGCTCCAGACTATAACCGTCGCACAATCAGCACCATACGGCCCTGAGCCGTCGGGTTTCATCATTTTCGCTGTAAGGTTATAGCTTATTATGGTTTTATAAGGGTCGGTGCCTCGCAGAGTAATGAAAGGTTTGTTTTTGGGAATTTTTACACGCTCTTTATAAATCCCCGGCTTTATGAGAATGACAACTCTTTGAGTATTATATTTCGCAACGGCGTCTACTGCCTGCTGTATTGAATTAAAATCGCCGGAACCATCCTGAGCAACTACGAGCTGATGGTTTTCACCGGTCTCGAAAAGCGTGGCAAGTTCAGCCAGTTTTTCATTCGGCTGCCAAGGAGCACTCACCTGTTCACTCAAAACCTCAGCGCCTTCCAGGAAAAACAAAACCAATGATAACTGCAAAATATTCTTTACTATAGCCATCTTCACACGGCCATTCACTCTACTGATGGTAATGCCACTAGTTTCTCATATCAATAGCATCAAAACAAGCATAAATAGTGGAAGGATAAATAGAACGCTTCTTTGAACATATCAATGGCCAGTGGCTGGTGCAGATTAATGACGTATCGAAGTTGCTAATCATTTATTTTTTATAACATTGAAGTCATAGACGCGAAAACTATTCTGGAGTCTCCCATAACCAGTCTTTGATGATATAAGATAAGTCCCCTATCGATATAACACCATCATTATTAAAATCATATTTTCTATCGTAGAGGGGCGAGCCGTAAGAACTGGGATAGTGCTCGGCAAACATCGATAAATCATAAAAATTAACCATATCATCACAATTAAGGTTGGCCCTGGTCGGCATTGGCTCAGCCAATGGGAGCCAGTTGATATATTCCTCGATGTTGGTATAGCCATCGCCCGTGCGGTCATCGCAGGCATCGCTGGAGTCACAGGGGTCAAGACAATAAGCGAATTCCCAGTCGTCAGGCATGCCGTCATCATCACTATCGATGGGTGGCGTGTTTGATTCCAATTCCGGCCAACCGCCGACCTCGTCCTCATCGTCGATAATATAACCCGTACCATTTATGACATCATCTATAATTCGAACGTCCACCGCGTCACGCTCAGGAAATGATGCACCAACATCAGCCAAAACCCACTCATAAGTCGTTTCCGCATCATCCGTGTCCATCGGTGCAACCGGAATAGGACTTGATTGTTTGTATGCTTCTCTCTCGGCCGAGGTAAAACCATCAAATCTAACAAGAATCCAGGGGTCATACGGACAACTTCCGTTCATCCAATTATCGCTGAAATATGCCCTGCTGTAAGTACATTCTTCCTCGAAAGCGTAGTTTCCTGAGGAGTTAGGGCCTCGTTTGTAATAGTTGCCGACAAAGTTCATTTTGGTAATACTGTCAACATCGGCGTTATATCCCGCATAGGAACCACGCCAATTATAAATCACATTATTGCGGAAATCAAGAATCAAACCATCAGGGTCAGTATTATAATCTCTGTAATTACCTGGGCGGGGACAACGGCCTTTATGATGGGCGTAAAGATTATGATGAAAGGTATATCCGTTGCCATAGCATCCACGAACTAAGGAACCATAACCGTGGTCATCCCAGTTTAGACCTTCCGTAATCATGCACCACTGGATTGTAACATTTCCCAAGTTGTTTGCGTCGGTAGCGACGGAAAGCGTTTCGTCCGACGCCCAGCTCGTCGAACAATGGTCGATAATGATATTCCGACCCCTTGCGACCCATATAGCATCTCCTTCCCAAATTCTGCCGGGTCGAAACCGCATATAGCGGACAATCACATGGTCAGCTTTGATTTGAAACAGATTATTCTTAAGACATATTCCGTCACCGGGCGCAGTCTGGCCGGCAATCGTTATGTACGGGTCATCAACTACCAATCGGTCCTGCAGTTCAATAGTGCCCGAAACACAAAAGACGACAATTCTGGGTCCGCTGGCTTCGACTGCTGCCCGTAAGCTGCCTAGAACCGGATTCTCGCTATCATCACTGAGATTAGTCACTTCGTAGACTGT
This sequence comes from uncultured Pirellulales bacterium, assembly GCA_964623545.1. Lineage (GTDB taxonomy): Bacteria > Planctomycetota > Phycisphaerae > Sedimentisphaerales > Anaerobacaceae > CAZUTR01. The sequence goes on from CAZUTR010000051.1 coordinate 6,132, forward strand.
CCCGCCTCGTCCACCAATAGCGTTACTGCCAAAACCTTCAGCACCGGGAAAGGCCGGCACCGCCCAAACACTGTTAGGAACTAACAGCAAAAATAAGGAAAGAATACGAACACAGACTTTTCTTCTAATCATATGCTAACAACTTTAACTAAAAAGACGTTTATATTTCTTAAACTGTTACCCCCCCGGGGCCAGGGGAAAGGCATTTCTATTACTAAACAGTGATGACTGTCTGCTAATCGTATTATTTGGTATCTGTCTTTAATAAGCTTCTGTTGAAAATCACTGTACTTGATGGCAATCCCATCAGGTCATCTAGTATGGATTAGGCTGAATATCCTATAATAAAACTTATATTTCATGTATTCTTGTTTGCTTAAGTTGCCTTCTTCCCACTCATCCCATATCGGGTCATCAAAGACAGTCTGGTCAGTACAGTAATCCACATGACCGTCGGCGAACAAAGCATTAATTCCATAACTTTTTCCGGCCCGATGACTTATCTGGTCTTTGTGTCTAATAATATCTGTCATATACGGGATGCGTTGGTCCAGTTGTATTAATTTCCTGGCGGTCCAGACAGGCGCGTCGGTAGAACTAAGCTTCTTGGTACTCGGATTCGTTGGATAATAAGTATATCCGACGCGTACCCATTGGTTATGGCCCTCATCGTTGAATTTCTGGTCCAGCGTACCCCATGGCTCAGGGTCAATATAAGACTGGTATTTGTAAAGGGGATTTCTATTGGATGGACAATAAAAGATTTCCGGCTTCACGATATAATCGCCCTCATACAAACAAGCCAATTTCATTGGAACACCTTTATCAGCATCCGTATCCCAGTATGCGATAGGGGGAACAACGCCGGGAGGCTCAGATTTATCATCCCTTCCTCCGTACGCGCCATCCTTGCGATACACAGCATAAGGGTGCCATTCAGAACCATACCATGGCAGCCAGCCGTCATAATCCTCAACGTAAGACGAAACCGCCACACCAATCTGCCTGCATTGGTTGGAACAAATCACCCGTTTGGCATTCTCTCTTGCCTTGCGCAGTGCGGGCATTAAAATTGCCATCAAAAGAGCAATAACTGCGATTACCACAAGCAGTTCTATCAACGTAAAACCCGCTTTTCTGGTTTTCATAATACTGCTCCTTTTTCCAAAACACAAATTTCTCAATAACTTGCTTACGCAAGCTAACAAATTTAATATCCTGTGAACAAACCCACTAATTTACTTATCGTATTTTTATGTTAAAAACTACATCTTAATATTTGTTAGTTGGAACAAGCTGTCCTTCCACTGTCATCCAGCCATTCTTGTGCAAACCACGCAAAGCCCTCAAAATCAACAGTTTCTCTGTCAAGCCAGTATTGTACAAAATATGCCAAGTCTTCTAAACCAACCACGCAATCATAATAGTAAAAGGCATCCCATTCTGGCTTGTTCGCAAGCAGACACTCCCAGTCAACCGTGCTAAACGACCACAAATCACTTTCATAAGTATTTTCGGTTTCAACCTTCCAGTAGTAAGTCTGGCCGGCAACAATAGATGCGTTGGCGGTACTGCTTCGCTGACCGCGCGCCGGTGAAGATACACCAGAGCCAACCTGTGTAAGACTGCCCGGGTCGGTACCGAAATAAACCCGGTCGGTTCCGGCACCATAACCGGCATACCACTTCAATTGAACCGAACCCGAACTGGCACAGACCATCTTATCGCCGTCTCTCGGTGTCGGGGCCGATGCCTTCTTGGGCGAACCATCCGAGACATAGATAGTGCCATCCTCGCCATCTTCACCATAACTTTCTCCTCCATAAAGGCCTTTAGCACCACCGTCAGCTGTGATATCGCCGTCATTAGCATAAGTCGTACCATAAAATATCGCAACACGACCACCGGCACCCCCACCTGAGGTATTGTTGAGCTTGTAGTTACCATCGGCACCTTTACCACCGTTTACACTAATAATACCATCGCTGGAGAAGCTGCCGCCCGCAATAATCCTGACAGAACCGCCGGCACCACCGCCAGAGGTATCCCGAGCAGCAAACAAAATACTTCCGCCCTCAGCATACACTTCTGCATGACTGCCGAAGGTTACACTGCCAGTGGCAACGATTTCAACACCACCAGCACCTGCGCCGCCCGGAGCGTCCTTGCCGAATCCACCGGCACTGCCGCCGAATGGTACGGGTACTTCCTCATCGCCATAATCGCCACCGCCGCCAAATTCACCACGGTTCCAGCCACGACCGCTGTCGCCGCCGATACCGCCGTAACCGCCGCCGCCGCTAATTAAATAACCCGGGATTAAAGGAGTTCCAGGACCGAAAACCCCAAGGCCATCGCTGGTTGGGATGAAGACATACAAACTCTTTGTACCTCCGAAGCGATCATAGAGGTCGTTTTGCCGAGTATAGTAGCCTGCAACGTATTCGACCGGTGTTGACTGTTCTTCGCCAGCCGCTGGTCCTCGATGGCCGCCACAGCGCGCTTTTGGTAAATCATCTGACAGAAAAGCATCATCACCGGAAATATCCATATCGCCATCGAAAGAGAAATCACCATCAACATGAATAGCCAATGGTGTAGGAGTAACATTAGCATCCTGAGCAGGTCCGTACTCAGGCAATACAATAATATTGTAACTTAAATCATAACTGAACTCGTCGAAGTCAAAGATAGCCACACCGTCAGAATCTATAAAACCAGTCGCAACAGGTGATGCCGACCAACCGCCTGCGTCGCGAACCTTACATTCCAGGGGGTCGATAGTCTCACCCTCATAAGTAACCGCGTAGGTATTATCAGTATTGAAAACAATCTTATAATCTTCAACTGCACCAAATGACCATAAATTGCTGTCTATCGTACCACCTGCGTATGTAGTCTTTACATACCAGTAGTAGGTTTCACCAACATCTACATCGTTAACATGGCTCTGCTGAGCACGTAGGCTGTTGCAATACTGAGGAAGGGCATCAATTGTTTTAACTAACGACAAGTCACCTGGGGAAGTACCAAGGTAAACTTCGTTTTTGGTAGCACCGAAACCAGGATACCATTTTAGCTCTACCTGACCCGCCTCAACTACAGCCTCAGAACCATCATCAGGAGTTGGAAAGTCAGGCTTAGCCGGATTAGTATTGGAAACAAACACCGTGCCATCTTCTCCAGGATCCGACCTGGCTTCACTACCCATATAGTAGCCCTCCCTGCCGCCAGTTACTGTGATTTGGCCGTTATAGGTATAAGCTGTGCCGTAGTATATCGACACGCGACCACCAGCCCCACCGCCGCCTGCGTTATAGTCCTTCTTATTCGAATCTCCGCCACGGCCACCGTTTGCGCTGATATTACCCTCAACAGTAACGCTGCCGCCTGCAATAACCCTAACAGAACCGCCGCTACCGCCACCGGAGGAATAATCGACTGGTTGAGAAGGCCCATTACCACCATCAACAATCAATTGTGCATCAGCACTAAATTCGATGTTGCCTGTTGCCGATATCTCGACAGCCCCGCCGCCGGCAGCACCTCCTGCACGCCTGCCCCAGCCACCGGCACTGCCGCCAAGTGGGACAGGTACTTGCTGATAACCATATGTAGGACCTCCTGAGCCTCCACCGGCACGGAATTGGTCGCCGCCCTCGCCGCCATAGCCGGCGCCGGCACCACAAGAATAATCCGCGGATGTACCGCCGTATCCGGGGCCGAATATCTCAATTGGATCCAAAATATCACGATTCTCATTACGGTATGAGCCACGATGGCCTCCACAACGAGCCTGTGATGAAGGACCACTCTCGTTAACAGGCGACTCAAGACCCGACGCATCTATTTTGCAATTTAAGGAGACATTGCCTGTAACCTGTATTGCCATCGGCCTTGATGTTTTCCTGTAGCCACCGGTCTCCATTTCGGCTTCTAATTCATTATCAAAAAGGGGAATAACCACGATATCATAATACTCGTTAATATTGATATCGCCGTCGAATTTAAAGACAGCGGTATCATCATCACCAAGGACGCCGGTAGTAACAGCGGCTGTTTCAGTATCTGTAAAGGTAAGAGAAGGATAAGTTATTTCATTATAATCAGCAGAAACATCAGAAGTATTTACAATAATCAGCTTCGGCTCAATACGGAAACTCCACACATCTCCATCTGTAGGAGCAATACCGCTTGCAGGAGGGAAATTGCTGATTACACGCCAATAGTAGGTTTCTCCTTTATCTGGGGGTGAAACATCAAAAACAACAGCACTGGGAGACCCAAGATCTTCTTCAACACGTACAGAGGCTTCTTTAGCTTCCACTAAGCTCTTGTTAGCAGAGAGATAAACGTCGAAGCTACTTGCGCTTGAAGAAGGAGTCCAGTTCAGAGTAACAGACCCGACAGGAATATCATCCTGTCCATCAGCCGGAGATGGGTCAAAAGGCAAACCAGTCTCTGTAGTGAACGACCAAATCGGGCCTTCAACGGGGCTGCTGTCGACAATCGAATTAACATCCCAGTAATAGGTAGTATTAAGCTGTAAGCCGTCGAGCTGAGAATTATCTACAGTATCAAGCGAACCGCCGCCGGATGCCACGCTGGACAGACTTTCTGAGTCGGTACCAAAAAACACCTCCTGAGCTGTAGCACCTGTGGCGGGCTCCCAGGATAAGTCAGTACTAACACTTACGTTATAAGAACGCGGAATAGGAGACAAAGCGATAGGCTTCACTTCACCGTCAGTCTGATAAAGAATACTGACCTCCAAGGCGGTCAAGACTCGGTCATAAATACGAATCTCATCGAGCAAACCTTCAAACTCAAATTCACCGCTGCCAACCTCCAATTTACTCCACACGGTGGCATCTCCGTCATCACGACCGGTATAAGTTACCGGTACTTCAAGACCATCTACATATATCTTGCTGTTCTCCCGAACAGTCCTGTCAACAACCACTGCGGCATGATGCCAGGTATTCTCAGTAAGCCCCATGTTAGTCAGGACTTGCGTCGTTTCCATTTGCAAATACTCTCTTTCGTGGTAGCAACGAAGTTTTCCTTCATCTATTTGTATTTCCCACCACAAATCTTCTTCAAACGGGTCATCACTTGGAG
>CAZUTR010000052.1:0-246 GCA_964623545.1 uncultured Pirellulales bacterium
CCTATGAATGGATAAGCAGATTGGCCGAATTTGCAAATCTTTGGGTGGTAACCACAGGGGGCAGACTACACGAGGCCTGTGGATTGGAGGATTTTAAAAATATTAAACTGATAATAATAAAACCAAGGGTCAGCTTCAAGTGGTGGGATCTTTTTGATAGAGCTGTTCACCCTGGTTATGTTTAGTTTTTCTTTAGAGCTCGCAAAGTGGCTAAGAATATTTTGAGACAAAATCGTATAGATTATT
>CAZUTR010000052.1:256-10958 GCA_964623545.1 uncultured Pirellulales bacterium
TGTCATCACCTTACTCCTCAATCTGTTCGTTATCCTTCACCTCTGGTTGGACTCGGTTGTCCATTGATCGTCGGGCCGATACATGGAGGCCTGAAGTGGCCGGAGGTTATGAATGAACTGCAGGGCAAAGAAGACTTTTTATTTAAATTGAGGTCTGTAGATAATGTTCGCATGAGGTATGATCCTATATTGAGGAAGCACTATGAGAACGCCGACAAAATCGTTATTTCAGCACCTTATATGAAAGACGTGTTGCCAAGGCAATACATTAGAAAATGTGCCATAGTACCTGGCACTGCTGTGCCGCGAAGCTATATAAAATCTGTTGATCGAGGCAGCTTTAATCACAACATCCGCCTTATGTTTGTTGGTAGGATTGTCTCGAGCAAGGGAATTGAACTTCTTATTCATGCCATAGCAAGATGTCGTTGTGAAAATATCGTATTGAGTATTTATGGAAAAGGGTCTTTGGAACCTTTCTGTAGGAGTTTGGCTGAGAAACTTGGTGTGAGCAGTAAAACAAAATGGAAAGGATTTGTGCCTCAAGAAGAAGTTATCAAAGCTTATGCCCAAGCTGATGTATTTACCCTTCCGACCATTAAGGAACCAGCTGGGGTGGCTGTTTTGGAAGCCATGGTTGCTGGTTTGCCAGTTGTTTGTGTTGATATTGGCGGCCCTGCATATTCAGTCGATGAAAGTTGCGGTATCAAAGTACCGCTTGCAGATAAGGAAGAGATGATTCGTCGTCTTTCAAGCGCAATTGATTTCTTAGCTGCAAATCCAAGAAAAAGACTTGAAATGGGCAAAAATGCGCAAGAGCGAATCAGGTGTGAATTCTCCTGGGATGTCGTAGTGGAGAAAATGCTTAAAGTCTATGATGAAGTGATAAGTGAAAACAAAAACTAACAAAAATATGTCATTTGTTTGTTTTAATGGGGTGGGCTTATGGTATTTCAGTTGGCGACATATTGGTACCGAACTGGATATATACTATGAATCGGGGCATGTTGCCAAAGTACCTTTAGATTTCCAATAGGGTTCATTACATCTAAATATTTTAATCGTTATGAATTTCGGAGACACTGAACGTTATAAACGATCACGACAATTTGGCCGAAGATAAGATGACCAATTACATTGTTGTTACTCCCGTATTCAATGAAGAGGAGAGAATCGGTATCACAATCGAGAGTATGGTTGCGCAAACAGTGCGACCTCAGTTGTGGATGATTGTTGATGATGGCTCGTTTGATAATACTTTCGAAGTAATTAGTTCGGCTGCAAAGGCTCATTCCTGGATTGAGGTTCATAAGCGTTCTAAGAGGCAGGATAGAACAGAAGACGGGCTACTTGTTGCATCTGAAGCTAAGGCATTTCTTGAGGGTCTTGAATTGGCATTGCGCACTTTTCAAAATCCTGAATTTATTGTTAAACTCGATGCCGACTTGGAATTTACTCGAGATTACTTTATGACCTTATTTATGGAGTTTACACGCGATCCCAAACTTGGTATTGCAGGTGGTGTTATTTATGAACGCAAAGGTTCTGATTTAGTACGGGAAAAGGTCAGCACTGCACACGTTCGCGGCGCAACAAAAGTGTTTCGTTATGCTTGTTATAGAGATATTGGAGGTGTTCGTCCGGTATTTGGATGGGATGTGATTGACGAAATTCTTGCACGCGATTCCGGTTGGAGCGCGCGAAGCTTTGAAAATGTTTGTCTTATTCATCTTAGGGGGACTGCATCGCGAAACGGTCGTTTTGCTGGGTGGGCTCGTAACGGGTATATGGCTTACTATATTGGAATGTCGCCGTTACGAATGCTGGTGAGGGTGGCTTTTCGTCTTTTGTTTGTGGGAGATGTGGTTCAGGCTGGAGGATTGGTTACCGGATATTTTAGCAACTTTTTGAAACGGGCGCAAAAGTTGCCTGATGTACAGCTTCGCAGGCTTGTGCGGCGAAATCAGTGGATTACCGCGCGCACAACTTTAGGTGGTCAGAAATATATAATATGAGATTTATGGTGAGGTTATTTTGGAATACAAGAAATTGCAGGTTGGGCTAATAGGTTGTGGAACGATAGCATCAGACCACTTAGGAGCCATAAAATCCAAATGTGGTCCTGTAGAGTTATATCTATGTGACCGCAATTTGGAGGCTGTTCACAAACTGGGACAAGCGAAAGGCCTTAATTTCAAGGCTTATGAAGATGCCGGCAAGTTGATAACTGAACGGCAATTGGATGTGGTGCACGTACTTACACCACCGGATAGTCATTATGAAATAGCTAAACTCGCGCTTCAAAATCGGATTCACGTTCTGGTGGAAAAGCCGATGACAATTAAAATCAGCGAGGCTCAAGAGCTGTTCAGTTTGGCAGAGAAAGTTGACCGTAAGTTGTGTGTTGACCATAGTCTTCTCTTTATGGAATGTGTGTTGAAGGCTTTCGAAATCATAAGAATGGGTAAACTGGGTGATGTTATAGCGGTCCACTGTTTTTTCGGACATGCAAAACGCAGGAAAACGATTCCATACGGTGATGTAAGTCATTGGTCTTATAGTTTACCAGGGGGGCCTTTAATGAATCTTATATCACATCCTGCCAGCTTATTAGTAGCATTGTTGGGTGATCCAGAGGTGATGAACAGCATTTGTGACTCACGAAACTTAATGCCTTTTGGATTCTCGGATTTGCTCAGTGTTTCAATAAATACAGTAAATGGACATGGTTCATTTACGATTAGTATGGAGCATGGAAATTCTGCGCGTTATGTCAATGTAGAGTGTGAAGATGGTAGCATTTACATTGATCTGGGTCGCCAATTGACAATTATAAAGTCGCATAAGGGACGGCTGGGTTTTATATCCAAAGCGCTTAGCGGCTTGGGAGAGAGCTGTTCATATTGTAAAGAGACGCTGGGAGTCATTTTCAGGGTTGGAACAGGCAGACTGAAACCAAACCCCGGGACGCGCGGGCTTATAGCGCGTTTTTACAATTCGATTCGAAGAGGTACACCTTGTCCTGTGAAAAAAGAAAATGCTATTGGAGTGGCAACTATATGTGAGAAAGTGTTTGCAGGCTGTGCTAATAGTGGGAGTGAAACAGGCCTATTGAATAACGGGTGAAATCTATGAATATTTTACTTACGGGTTATTCTGGAAGTTTGGGTACGGTTGTTAGTGAACAGTTGATAAAGGCAGGTCACGAGGTGAATGCGCTTTTACATGGTTCGGTGATTAATCCACAAACTCTGAGTCCCGAGGTCAGGATTGTGTGGGGAAGTCTTTCACAGCCTGATATATTGGAACGCGAAACTCGAAATATGGATGTAGTGATACATTGCGCATGGGATGGCAGAAGGTCATTCGATGAGTCACTCGAGAAGATTAATCTTGCCGGGACTAAAAATCTTATCAAGTCGGCTGAAAAAAATATGGTGAAAACATTTATTCATATTTCTAGTGTTGCAGTTTATGGTCTGGACGGGACTTTATGGGGCCGTATGATAGATGAAACTGAAACATTGGTTGAAAAAGATGCATCACTTGATTCTTATCCCTGGGTAAAAGTTCTTATCGAAAACTATTGTGACCAGCTTAAGAACAACTCGCGGATGAACATTAACATAATACGTCCAGGTTTGTTTTTTAGTGACGCCAAGGCACCTGCTAAAAAGCTAGTGAGTATAGGAAATCGTCGGTATGGTCTGCTGGTTGGCAACGGCAGGAATCATTTGCCGTATATTCATGTTGGTGATGTTGCACTGATGGTTATGAAGATTATTGAAAATTCAAGTCGATATGCCGTGTATAATTGTGTACCGACATTGCAACTATCATGTGCAGAATTCCTGGTAAAATGGGGCATGTCCAGAGGGATTAGACTGAAAGTGGTGCGTTTGCAACCGTTTGTAATTCGTTTTATGAATGTGGGAATCCGGTGGCTGAAGCGTATTATGGGCAAAACTACAGCGGGTTCGAACAGCGATTACCAAATTGCCAGTGGAGTGCGTAATATACGTTACAATCCTCAAAAAGCGATTGAGCAGCTTGGGTGGAAAGACGTGAGGACAAGGGCTATAGCAGAAAGTTCAAATTTGTGATTTTTGTTATTGCTGAAGATTGTAAGGATTTCTGTCGTGTCAATGAAGAAAGATAAGTCGAATCATATGCGTGTGTGTCTGGCAGCGTCATCCGGAGGTCATATAAGTCAGTTGTTGAAGCTTGCGGAAAGCTGGAATGGATATGATGTGTTTTGTGTTACGACAACGCAAGTTATACGGGAAAAACTTAAGCAATACAGCCGGGTTTATATTGTTGGGGAGAGCAACCGTGAGCATCCACTACTGGTTTTGATGGTTTTGCTGCGGTGTGCACGTATAGTTTTCTGCGAAAGACCTGATGTAGTCATTAGCACAGGTGCTGCGGTGGGTTGCATCACATGTTTTCTCGGCAAGCTGTTAGGTGCAAAGGTGATTTGGATTGACAGCATTACCAATGTGGAGAGGATATCATTATCGGGAAGGTTAGTCCGTCCTATTGCAGATCTTCTCCTGGTCCAGTGGCCCGAACTGACTGAAAAGTATGGCAATGTTGAATACGCCGGTGCAATTGTATGATTTTTCTAACTGTTGGAACCCAGTTTCCTTTCGACCGCCTCGTCCGTGCAGTGGATGATATTATTGAGGAGGGTTTGATTAGTGAAGCTTTATTTGCTCAGATTGGGGAGAGTTCCTATAAACCACGCAACTTTGAATCGGTGGCCTGTTTGGAAAAAGGGATTTATGACGACTATGTAAAGCAGGCTTCCAGCATAATCGGCCACGCGGGAATGGGAACTATCAATATGGCCTTATATAACCATAAACCGTTACTTGTGATGCCAAGGCTCAAGAGATACAACGAGGTTGTTAATGACCATCAATTAGCAGTTGCCAGGAGATTTTCGGAGCTTGGGCACATATTGGCGGTGTATGATGTCAAGGATTTATCCGAAGGTGTTCGTCGGTTGGAGAATTTCGTTCCTAAAGAGAGAAAAGCTAATCCATGTGCAGTCGCTGATAGAATTCACCATTTTCTGAACAGTTTGTAGTACTGATATTGGATAAAATGTGCAGCAAAAAAGCTATCAAAGTCATTATACTTGCTGGTAGCCGTGATTTTGGGCGCTGTCCGATAGCATCGCGTTTACCTACAGCTTTATGGCCAGTGGCGGGTGTATCGGTACTCGAACACCTGCTGAATTCTTTAGCGAATCAGGGATTAGAACAGTTTGTAATTTGTTCCAATGGCGACGGTTCGTTGTTGAAAGATTCTATCGATGTTGATAATCATTTGGATGTTAATTTTATTGGTGAGCAGTTACCGGCTGGAACAGCAGGAGCTATTCGAATTGCTGCTGGTGACCAGACGAATGTTTTGTTACTTGTGTTCAGTTCCATTATAGTAAATCCACCAGATATCAATGACCTGATAGAAGAGCATCGCCGGAGCAAATCCGACTTGACGATATTTTTTAATCCAGGAAGCGTGTACGGTGAACAGGTGGGTGAAGCTGCTGGGATATACGTGTGTGAGCCTGGAGTGTTAGAGTATATTCCCAGTGAAGGTTATTTTGATGTTAAGCAAGGCTTAATTCCAGATTTGCTTCGTGCGGGCAAAACTATTCACGCGGCGGTGTTGCAAACTCATGCCGGCAATTTCAGGGACTGGAAAGGATACTTGACTGCCATAAGTGACTACCTCGATGAACAAACGCGACTAAACACGAATTTGCAGGTGTTGAAGCAGAGCGATTCAGGAATTATATGGGTTGGAAATGAAACGAGAATTGACCCAAGCGCACGAATCTTCGGGCCGGTTGCTCTTATGGATGGTGCGTGTGTTTCAAAAGGGGCAGTTATTTTGGGTCCAAGTTTGATTGGACGCAATGTTAATATCGGCGAGAGTAGCGTCATAACGAATAGTGTTCTTTGGGATGGTGCCCAAGTGGGAGCGAATTGTGAAATTCAACGATGTGTAATTGACCGTTATGTTGCTATTCGAGGTAATACTATTGTTGAGGAAAAAGCCGTTATTTTCAAATCAAGAGGTGCTATAGAAACTTCTGTTAGTTGTGTGTTAGGAATTATGACAAATAATAAAGATAAATTGTGTTCTTCGCTTAAGCTGCTATTTGGAAAAATTGAAAAAAACTTGCCGAACTTTGTAAAACCGTACAAAACAAAATTCGTTCCTTACTTTGCAGCTTGTGTTATCTTTTTTGCCTTTTTGTGGTCCTATTGGTCTGGACTTTTTGACCTTTGGAGTCTGTGGCAAAGAAGTGATGAATACTCTTCCGGCCTTTTAGTTCCTTTTTTGGTTGTTTATGTTTTGTGGTCGAGGCGCCACGATATTGCTCAGTGTGAGATAAAACCCTCCGTTTGGTTGGGACTATTTGCTTTTGCATGGGCGCAGGCCTTCAGGTTTTTCGGACTGTTTTTTATGTATAGCTCGGTGGAAAGATTGTCCATCGCTCTAACTATTGCTGCGTTGGTGTTGCTTCTATTTGGTTGGAAGCTTTTTCGAAAAGTATCTACAGTGTTGCTTTTTATGTGTTTAATGTTGCCTTGGCCCAATAGGATACAAGCAGCTGTTGCGATACCATTGCAGCGATGGGCAACTTCTTCAGCTGTATTTTGCTTGGAGATGTTCGGTTATGAGATTATGCGGGAAGGCAATATTATTCATATTGGTAGTGCAACGGTTGCGGTCGCCGAGGCGTGCAATGGTTTGAGAATGGTAACCGCATTTTTGGTTATTAGTGGTTTAGTTGTGTTGTTGATCAAGAGACCTTTGTGGGAAAAGCTGATTATTTTGGCATCGAGTTTGCCCATCGCGCTTCTATGTAATACGACAAGATTAACAATCACTGCAATGGCTTTCACCGTGCTTAGCGGCGAGCGTTGGGAAAAGATTTTTCATGATTTTGGGGGATATGCCATGATGCCTTTGGCCTTGGGCCTTGTGGTTGCTGAGCTATGGCTTTTGGCGAAACTTATAGCACCCCCAATAAGTCGAGAAACCATAATATTAACTCAATCGAAGCATTGAGACAATATGAGAGCAAAAGGGAGTTATGAGGTGTGCTTCCAATTTATGATAAGTCGTAGTATGGAGGGTAAGTATTATTAATCATAGTTAAAGGAGTGTGAGATAATGAGTGACATGGAAAGATATGATGGACAATTGATTGAACGAAAGCCTGCTAAAGTTGGGTTGTCTCAATTTTATCCCGCTGTGCCGGCTTCACGGGATGAAGAATTTGGGATGCCATCTGGGGCCGATAGTGATGCAACATCCAATTTAGTTGTGGGTATACTCCGTCGTTGGTATATTGTGCTGTTGGTTTTCATTATAATTTGCGCAATTGGAATACCCGCTATATGGCTATCTGTTAAACCCGTATTCACGGTGACCGGTGCGATAAGGTTAGCGCAAATAATACCAAACATCCTGACGGGCGAAGCGGACAAAGGGGAAATATCGAATTATCAAAGTTTTATGAACACTCAAGCGGGGATGATTACGATAAATCGAGTCGTACAGAGAGTGGCAGACGATTTAGTGGACGAAAATCTCACTTTCTTCAGGAAGAAAGCTGCCAATCCTGTCACAAGGTTAACTCAGGTATTAGAGGATACAGGTAAGAATGCTGAAATAGCAGGTGTATTAAAATCAGCTATATCCAGTGGGGTTATCAGTGCTGCTCCGGCTCGTCGTACAGAGTTGATAAAAATAACTATGAAAGATACAAATCCACAAGAGGCGAAACAGATTGTAGATGCTTTTATTAGTGCGTATATGGCTGTGGAAGTTAGTAACTCTGCCGCAGGCCAAGATAGAAAGTTGGGAGTTCTGGAAGATGAGCGGAAAGTTTTGACGGAAAAGTTGCAGAGTCAGCGTGAAGCAATACATCAGTTAGCTCAGGAATACGGAACGACTGCATTGGCTGGTCGACAGGATATGATGTTACAACGTGTTACTGCCTTATTGGCTGAGCTGACCAAAATAGAAGCAAACAGGATAAACCTTGAAGCGCAGGTACAACTGTTCAGCCAGACAAAAGAGCAGACAATTGAGCCGGAAGAATTGTTGAGAATGCGTAGCGAATATGTCAACGCTGACCCAATAATTAAGGAATTGACTCGAAACATTGTCAATATTGAGAATGATTTGATTGCTGCTCAGCAGTTATTAACACCTGATAACCCGGCACTCAAACAGAAACAGGCGATTATGGATGCATTGAAGTCGCGCCTGGAGGACAAGCGCAAGGAAGTTGCTAAAGCTTTTGATGATTTGGCTTCCGCGCAGTTTAGTAAGGCCGGCGAAGAAAGACTCCTTAGTATACAGGCTCAGCTTGAACAAATCAAGGCCTATGAGCAGCGTCTGCGAGAGGTTCTTGGTAAGGAGGATGCCCAAACTATCCAGCTTGGACGTAAGCAGTTGAGGATTGAGGACTTGCAGTTCCAGATGGGCTTGGATAAGGAGTTGTATGATACAGTATGTCTGCGTATACGAGAGATGGAAATGGAGCGGAAGCGCCCTGCAAGGGTTTCTGTCGCTTATAATGCTGATGTTGAATATATTCGGGATAAACGGGTGAAGTACTCAGCGGCCTTAACTTTTGGGGCGCTTGCTTTTGGAATGGGCTTAGCATATCTTCGAGACAAGGCTGATAAAAGCGTAAGGTCGCCCGATGATGTGGCTAAGCGCATAGGTATCCGAATCATCGGGACTACCGCAAGCCCACAATCTATTAAACCGGCTCTTCTCGAAGGCCAGATAGTCGGTGATTACCAGACTATTCGAGCCAACCTGGGTCTTTTCAATGGCGAAGGAACGCCTAAGAGGTTGGTTATTACTAGTCCGGGGACGCAGGAAGGCAAGACTACTCTTGCCATCAATTTAGCGAGAAGCATGTCCAGGACCGGCAAAAAGGTTTTGCTGATTGACGGGGACTTGAGAAAACCTGACATTGCACATCTGTTGAATCTGCCCCATGGCTCAAGAGGACTACAAGACGTTCTTTTCGGAAAGGATTTTAAGCTTTCAGTTTATTCTGTACCTTCAACCACGCTGGACGTGCTGGCGTGTGATTTTCGTAACAGGACTGATGCCTACGAGTTGTTAACTTTGCCTTTGACGGTTCAGCGTATAAATGATATCTGCCGAGATTATGACCACGTTATCATAGATACACCTCCTGTTCTTGCTTTTCCAGATGCCCTTGTATGGGCCAGAATGGCAGATGCGGTTATTTTGGGCAGCTTTGCCGGTCAAACTTCCGCTGCAGAACTGGCCGAAGCGAACGAAAGACTTGCTCAAATAAATGTCAAGGTGTTGGGAACAGTTCTGAATAACGTCAGAATTACTGAAAGTTATTACCGTTATGGTAATTATTATTATACGCAGGGTACACGTTCAAAGAGGAATAATAAGCGGGTTAGATCGAATTTGCTTATCTCGACAGGCAATCCTGAAGATGATGATTCAGATGGTTTACTGACCTAAGTAAAACTCATCCTGCAGGAGAGTGAGAATTTCATGAGAGGTCCATTTCGATATATTCAGTTAGTCGCTTTACACAAGAACACTAGTTCTATAACCAACAAAGATAGTAGACTGCTTGGGTTTGCTGTTGGGAGTAAGCCGATATCTTCCGTTGTTCTCAATGGATTGAGCGACACCTCATATTTGGGTGGGAAAGTTAACTCTGTTATTGCTATTCCAGAGAATTGGGTTGTCGAACCCTTTGTCTCTGACCAGAAGATAGTCCATTACAATGGAGATATACCACTTTTTTCCCATTATCTTCGAGTTGCTGAAGGCAACTCATGGTTTGTTATTTCCAATGGGCGGTTTGCTACAGAAATTGATAATATTTTGCCCACTGAGATTCTTCGCGGCACCGGGGTGGATGTAGTGGTGTTTAATATCAAATCTGAATTACGTGGCAGACGAGAAAAAGTGCGGTTGACAACCACAGGCACAGTGGCGGGTTTTCAGCGACTTTACTCTGATTCAGTAGAACCCACAGTCATTTTTGATGATTGGCCTCATCATATTTTTGTTAGCTCTATTGTATTTAATCGTCTTTTTGTTGCTCAGGTTTTGCCCAAATCGTTTTCTGATTTTGTCAAGATTTGTCGGTTGCATAAGTTGACGATGCGTGCATTTAATGTAGGTGGTATTACATTCGATTTGGAAACGGAAGACGGCTTGCTGAACTTTTGTAAGGCCCGCCTTACGCGTAGCTCTGTACATCATTTGCTCAAAAATGGCTTTGGTGCTTGGTACAGCCGACCTTCCGGCTTTCTCAAATGTTTTTTTAGAGGTTCGAACGTATCCAATGGTGCTGTTATATCACAGAGTTCAAGATTGGTAGGCAAAGTGCTTTTAGGAAAAGGTGTTTATATTGGCCCGAATGCCGTTGTTATAGGGCCAAGTATTATTGCTGATAACGTTAAGATAGAAAGCGGTGCCGTTATACATTCGTCAATCATTGGTCCCCGGAGTTGTATCCCCCAGAATCAGTTTGTGCAGGACCGTGTTATAAAAGGCCCCCAGTATGATTGTAAGCAGTACTCTTCGCAAATTCGAACGTCCAGACAAAAGCTGGTTGCAGACTCCGTTCAGAAAGTGGATTTCAGCTCCAGTG
>CAZUTR010000053.1:0-10592 GCA_964623545.1 uncultured Pirellulales bacterium
CAACCGGACAGCACAATCACAAATGAGTGCGAACTAAGAAGCGGCGAGCAGGTTTTAGATAAGGCTGAAGAAGACACTTCCATATGCTATCCTCCGCCGAAGCACCTGAAGTGGTCTCAGCCGCCCATCGAGATTGACCCCGACCCGTGCAGCCTGAATCCACCTGTATATTGCGGCTGGGATGTGAACTCTCATCACGAGCTTCTTGACTTTGAGTGCTGGGGTCCGAACTGGCCACGTCAGTGCCACGGTGATGCCGACAACCAGATGGAATGTGATGACGTTATCGTTGACTTATGCTACTATGTTACTCTAAAAGACTTTGATATCCTAAAGGCGGCGTGGGGTAGCGTCTACGGGGACCCTTGCCGATCACCTGAGAGACCATATGATCCCTGTGCTGACTTCGATAGGGACCTCATCGTAGGCCCATCTGACGTAAGGATATGGTTAGAATGGAAGTACGTACCGGAACCCCCGTGGGGAGATGGAGTCCCTGCCGACTGCAATCTCTGGTCAGAGATCCCACCACTCGGTGGAACTGAGTATTACGATTTGTTCGCAGTCAGCCTGAGCCCAAAGGGTTTCTATTGGGACCTGGTAGAGGGCGGTTATGGAGACCTGACTGACCCACTAATATCTCTTGAGCCCGCTGGGGAACCGAACATCGATCCCTGTACTCCATTAGGAGGTATAGCCTGGGGATTTGGAGGATTGGACTGGGATGACTTAACGGTTGAATGTGATAAAGGTGGTCCATATGATATTGATTTGATGGGTGAACCCAACTACTATTTGAGCGTGGTCCTTGATACCGCTACCTTGCCTAAACATAATGGAACCCTGTCATCGTGGGGGACCATCAGCAACATAATTGTTAAGCCCTGGGATGCAAATGCAAACGATTGGGGTGAGCCTATTGAGCCGAACTGGATTATCTCGTCCCCCGACCTTGATGGAACGGAAGTGAACATGGTGGATAAGAAAACCACTGTGAAGCTGGCCATCAATGATTTTAATGAGTATTCGTTAGTTGACACACAAGAAATAGGTATATGGGGTGCTGGTGCCGAGCTTCCGCCCGCCGACGGCTATCAGGTGAAGTTTAATACCGATGTGTGCACCATGGATTCATACGATCCTTGCGGTCCCACAGGCATACTCACATGGCATGTAGCGGCAGATGACTTTAGATGTTTAGAAAATATGCCTGTCACCTCGGTTCACTGGTGGGGCTCATATATTGGATGGGATGATAGTGAACTACCGGAAAATGAGCCGATTGCCTGGCGAATCGGATTCTGGAGCAACGTTTCGGATCCAGACCCGTGTGACCCAAATACCTATAGCTACCCGGAAGAGCTGCTGTGGCAGATTGAGGTACGCGCACACCGCGTAGAAGTAGAGTATGCCGGTCAAGACAACCACCCGAACCATCCTAATGATAGCTGCTTCCAGTATCAGTTGGAGCTTCTTGAGGATGAGGTCTTCTGGCAGCATAAATTCCTCGACCAGACTGAGGATGATACCTTCTGGCTCAGTATCGCGGCCGTTTATCCTCTCGGCGCCCCTGTTGATTTCCCGTGGGGCTGGAAGACGCGCCCGGCCGGATGGATGGATGGTGCCGTAAAGTGCTATCCGAAAAATCCACACGTGGGTATTGTGTTGGATCCGAACTCTGTCGAACCAATTGAAGAATGTGGACAAAGCTACGACCTGTCCTTTGAGCTGGACACCGACCCGACCTACATCAAGGCCGAGCAGGCTTATGACAGCATCCGACACTGGCCTCACTACGAGGATGAATTATCCATGGCTGAAGAAACAATTCCAGGGATGCCGCAAATTATCCGTCTCGTAGCTGATGATTTGAAATGCGAGAAACAAACGCCGATTACTGCTGCGGTATGGTGGGGTTCGTATCTTGGTTACAACTACGAGGCCTATCAGTGCGACCAGATTATGCCGCCACCGGTCAAGCCCGAGTACTTCCTCTTACAGTTTTGGACCGACGTACCAGACCCTGATCCGAATGATCCATGCACGTTCAGCCATCCAAACGAGGTAGTCTGGGAGTACGAGGCCTATGATTACTACGAGGTGCTGGTCGGCTATGACAAACATCCCGATGGAGACTCTAATGAGCCGGTATTCCGTTACTCAGCGCGGATAAGGGACCCGAATGACTGGTTCTGCCAGGAGGATGTCAACGACATCTACTGGTTCAGCGTAGTGGCGGTGTACGACACAACGGATCCCTGCTATCCGTGGGGCTGGACCAATCATAAGCACGTATTCCGGGATGATGCCGTTGCCGGCTATCTGGATACTACTGTGGACCCGCCCTTGTGGGTATGGACAGAGTTATACAGTGAGCAAGCCCAAGAAAGCGTGGATATGTCGTTTATACTGTTCACCGATTGCTTCCCTTGCTGCCATGAGGATTATCAGGAGTGGTTATTAGTTGGCAGGCCTAGTTGCTGGTGCTGCCCAAGACAGTGCCACGGCGATGCCACATGCGATGGATGCGTTAATTTCGCCGACCTGGTTGCTCTAAAGGAGAGTTGGATGAAATGCTGTGGAGAACCCGGTTATAACTGCTGTGTTGACTTCAACCACGACTGCTATGTAAACTTTCAAGAACTAGTTACATTGAAGAAGAACTGGATGACCTGTGGTTATACCCCACCAACGGGCAATCAGTACTGTCCGTAAAGACTGAAATAAGATTCAAGATGGATTCAAGCAGGTTCGTCAGTGATGGCTGTATTGCTGTCCGTATGAATGGCCGTTGAGATAAAAGCTATATTCAGCACCGCTCCTTCGGCACTTCGACGAAGCTCAGTATAAACAAGCTCAGGACAAGCGTGGCAATGATAAGTGAGTGAACCACAGTTAAATTCGTTTTGCTAAACCCCGCCTGCCCCAGGCAGATTGATTCAGGCGGGGTTTGGTTTGCGCGAGAGCGCAAGAAAAAAGCTGGAACGGAGAAATATTCCAGCTTTTTTTGAGACAGCTTCTAAAAATATTACACACTTATAAAGATTTCCGCTGTCCCAGCGAAACCAAACTGTATAAGAAGAAAAGAAACCTTCTATAACTGCCTTTATTATACATCGTGGAAATACTTTTTCAAGTATTTTTTTCAAAAAATCTCAAAAAAAACAAAAATTTTTCCAAATTCCCATTTTTTGGCCAAATCAGCCATTTTTTCGCCCTTAAAGGGCGATAAAATCCGTATTTCCAAGAAACATCCCGCACCAATTGACGGCTTTCACCAGTATTCCGGTAAATTTTCTCATCACCTATTTTTATGTCAACTGGTGCGGGATTGTATAGCATAGCAACTGCTTCTTTTATCGGTTGTATCGGCAAAGCACTGTAAAAATACAAACTGGTTTATTGCATATAACAGGCCGGCACGCTATTATTAGCACGGTACAATGGGAGCTTTTAAAAAACCGCAAGGCGGATTTTATGATATTTTAAGCAGTGCCTGAAATTGAGTTCTCAAATGTAAAGGCAGGGAAAGAATATGTTAGCCAGATTGAATAGTGTTACTCTTGATGGTATTGACGGTATAGTTTGCGAGGTCGAGGTGGATGTCGCCCGCGGCGGATTTGAGAAATCCGTTGTTGTTGGCCTGCCGGACACGGCGGTAAAAGAGAGCACCGAGAGGGTCAAAAGCGCCATTATCAACTGCGGATACAAGTACCCGAAGACGCAGTCGGTGGTAAACCTTGCCCCCGCGGACATCAAAAAGGAAGGCCCTGCCTTTGATTTGCCCATCGCTTTGGGAATGCTGCTCGGCTCGGGAGTCTTTGCAAGCACTGTTTTGTTGAAGGATTATGTGATTGTCGGCGAGCTTGCGCTTGACGGCAGGGTTCGCCCGGTCAACGGCGTTTTGAGTATGGCTATGACCGCCAGAGACAAAGGTTTCAAGAGTGTGGTTGTACCGATGGATAATGCCCAGGAGGCGGCGGTCGTTCAGGATATCGATGTTTACGGCGTCGGGTCGCTGACACAGGCGGTAGGTTTCATTACAGGCCAACTACCCCTTGAGACAACCAGCGTTGATATCGATGAGCTTTTTAACGTGGTATCAAACTACGAAGTTGACTTCGCAGATGTCAGGGGGCAGGAAAGTGTCAAACGTGCACTGACAATTGCCGCGGCCGGCGGGCACAATATCATGATGATTGGCCCGCCCGGGGCAGGCAAGACAATGCTCTCGCAGAGGTTGGCGACCATTTTGCCTCCACTATCTCTCAAAGAGGCCATCGAGACAACCTGTATATATTCATCTGTTGGGCTTCTTGACAGGAAAAAGGCGCTGATGGCAACCCGGCCGATTCGCATGCCGCATCATACGGCAACAGGTCCGGCACTTGTCGGCGGCGGAACAAATCCTCGGCCGGGCGAATTGTCACTTTCACACTTTGGAATATTGTTCCTCGATGAATTCGCCGAATTTCCGCGACGCAATCTCGAGATGATTCGCCAGCCATTGGAGGACGGGTACGTCCTGGTCTCACGCGCTAAAAATACTATCAGGTTCCCCGCACAGTTTATGCTTGTCGCCGCTATGAATCCTTGTCCCTGCGGTTATTTCGGTACAGATGTAAGAAGATGCAAGTGCACTCCAAATCAAATTGAACGATATTTATCGAGAATATCCGGGCCGCTGGTGGACAGGATTGATATTCACATTGAAGTTCCTCCGATAAGCTTTAAGAAGCTGCGTTCAAAAGCGGGACAGCTTGACTCGGCTGCGGTAAGAGCTGATGTTGTCAAGGCCAGGGACATTCAGGCAAAACGTTTCGGTGACGAAAAAGTGATGACCAATGCGAGGATGAGTCACAAGCAGGTTCGAAAATTCTGCGAGATTGATGAGCCGAGTGAGCAGATGCTCAAACACGCTATGAACGAGTTTGGTCTTTCCGCCCGCGCTCACGATAAGATTTGTAAAGTTGCCCGCACAATAGCTGACCTTGCAGGCAAAGAGAAAATCGCTCCCGAGCACATCGCCGAGGCAATCAGCTATCGAAAATTAGACAGAAGGTTATAGATAAGATTTCATTTTTATTGAACATTATTAGTACGGTTGCAATTTCGGCGTTAGGATAACTGTATGCCATACAATATTCGAATTATAAGTACATATCCGCCGCGGCGATGCGGAATCGGGACGTTTTCGCGCGATTTGGCAAACGCCCTCGAGCATTTCACAGGCGAAGTCGGCAGTATCAGAGTCTCGGCAATCGACAAAGATAACCTGCCATACGACATCCCGGTTGACCTTGTGATTGACCAGTACAACCCGCAATCATGGAAGAACGGAATCAAGGACGTTTTGGCCAGGGCTTCGGAAAGTCCGAATCCTACCGTAGTAATATTACAGCATGAGTACGGCCTGGACCCGGACGAAAAAGGCAATGATGGCGAAGGGACTAATTTTGTCGAAATGGCAAAGGCATTTACAGAAAAAGGATTATCGACCCTGGTCTATTTACACACCATCCTTGATGAGCCATCGTCTTACCAGAAGATAACTTTGCAGCAGTTAGCCAAATACTCCGATGGCTTAATTGTTACAACCGAAAGTGCAATTAATACACTTGAGTCAGAGATTTATGTGATTGAACATGCTAAGGTCAAACACATTGACCACGGAATCAGAATGCAGCATCCTTCTCAGTATGACCGACTGTCTATTAAAGAGCAGTACGGCCTGAAGGACTGTTTCCTGGTTACAACGCTGGGTCTGTTGTCACTGGACAAGGGGATTCAATACGGCATTAGAGGTTACGGCAGGTTTTTAGATGAATCGCTTACCAGCCGCCAGAGAGAAAATATCCTGTATTTAATAGCCGGACAGTTCCATCCTGAATTCGTAAAGACCGCAGGCGGGCAGGAGTACCGCGAATATCAGGAAACTCTAAATAAGGCACTTGACGAATCCAAAGTAAACTGGTGCAGGGTGAAGGAGCTGGGCAGCTTTGATTTTAAAAAGTTCGATGTGGTTTTCCTTGATGCTTTTCTGGATGAAAGTGTTTTGCTTAAATTGTATGGTGCGACGAATGTAATGCTGCTGCCTTATCTTAATATGCATCAGATATCGAGCGGCATATTAGCCGACACCCTCGGTTCCGGCAGAGCGGCGATAGCAACAAAGTTTAGATACGCTCTCGAGTTGATTCACTCAAACAAGCGATGCCCGGAAGGTGTTGTGGTTGGAAGACACGCAAGAGGAATTTTAATTGATACTGGCGAGGGTTCGATAGAGCAAATCGCCAAGGCCCTTGATTATCTTGTATTCAACCAAAAAAAACGTCTGCTTATGGAAAAACAGGCACACCAAAGAGGTTATCAGATGCGATGGCAAAATACCGCCTGGGCATTGCTGCAGCATGTTGAATTTGTCAGGGAGGGAAAAGAAATTGTAACGGGCAGAGGCGTTAAATTCGAAAGAGAGAGGGCATCTAAATATCAAAAGGTTATTAATTCTAAAGTGCAGGGACTATAAATACGTGGGATGAGAAAATAGATGCCAGTGTTCTATGTTAAAGGATAAACCTTTATCTTATCCTGCTGTTTTGTTCTCTCAAGCCCCTTCCCACGCAGGAAAGGTGGTGTTCTAAGACGAAATTGATTTCTCTACTCCACCTGCAACTCAAATGGAAAAAAACCTTGCTAAATTATATCCTTTCTGTTAAACTTTCAAGCTGTTATCCTCGTATAACGAGTTAAAATATTCATCAAAATCCGATTTGGAGATGAGAAAATGAAACGAAATTCGATGATTTCAATTGTACTTGTTACTCTTTGTTTTTTGCTGTCCCAGATTATCTGCTGGGAGCAAAGAGCGCAAGCAGAACAACCTAAATCCGCTTCAACGGCGTCTAAAATCGAGAAAAACGTATCTGAATCGGCAACAGCCGAGCCTAATTCCGCTATGCAGGACACTTCGCAAACCGGCGAGCCTAAAATCAAATTCGAGGAGCTTAGTCATGATTTCGGCAAAATCAGCCCGGGCTCAAAGAATGAATGTGTCTTCAAATTTACAAATACCGGCGATGGTATATTGAAAATTGATAAGACTCGGTCCACTTGCGGCTGCACCGTCCCCAAGCTCAGCAAGGTTGAGTATGCCCCAAGTGAATCCGGAACCATCCATGTCAAGTTCACCGCGCCAAGAACTGAAGGCAAAACCTCGAAGCGTATATATGTATTCAGCAATGACAAAGAAAATCAAAAGGTTGCGTTGACAATCGGAGGCAAAATTGTAAAGAAAGTCGAACATGAACCGAGCGAATTGCAGCTTTTACTTAAAAAGGAAAACGCCGCCTGTCCGAACATCACTCTTACCAGCGTCGATGGACAGGAGTTTTCGATAGCGGGCTTTAAATCTTCAGGTAACTGTATAACCGCTAAATTCAACAGCAAAGAAAAAGCAAAAAAGTGTGTTCTCGAACCAAAGGTTGATATTGAGAAACTGAAGGAAACCAAATCAGGCCAGGTCCAAATCACACTGAACCACCCGCAATGCAAGGACGTCACTATACCCTTTAAAGTGCTGTCGATGTTCTCGGTCAAGCCGTTTGCACTTAATATTCTTCAGGCAAAACCTCAAAAGCCGATAACAAGAGAAATCTGGATACTCAATAATTACAATGAGGATTTTGAGATTGAATCGATATCAAGCCAGAAGAATACCGTTGAGATTTTAGAACAGGAAAAGAAAGGCAATCGTTATAAGCTCAACCTTCAAATAATACCTCCTAAAGCCAAGGGGAAATCTCGGGTTTTCACGGATAAGGTGACTGTGAACATAAAAGGCGGTGAGAAGGTCGAATTTATGTGTCGCGGCTTTTATGAGAAGTAAAAGGAATCGTCACGCACCAAAATAGAGTTGGAAAAAGCATTTTGAGTGTGGGACTTAGCCCACTGACTTTTTCAAAATCGAATCTAAACTGGCCATAATGATACGAATACTAACCTGCATTTGTCTTCTAACGGCAGGCCTGTCATCTGTTTTGGCTGCCTCGAAGCCCGCCGCGACAAAACCACGGTTACAGATACCTGATAAATCTGATGAGCTCACCATTTTTTTCACCGGCAATGAACTCGGGGCGCTGAAACCCTGCGGCTGTTTCGGCGGACAACTCGGAGGCCTGGACAGACGTTCTGTGGTCTTCGATACTGCACCGGCAACAAAACGATTGATTATCGATATCGGCTCTCTTGTGGAAGCAGACAGCGAGCAGAATTTAATCAAATTCAATATAATTCTCCAGGCCTTTGGACTGCTCGAGTACAATCTTGTCAACCTTACAGAAAAAGACGTCGAAATCGCCGCTAATATGGGATTGCTGGATAGCATCAACACACTTGTAAGTACTATAACACCTCACAGTCCTGCCGATGTAAATTTGCCGGCAGTTTTTACTAAAAAGCTTACGCTCAAGGAAAAACCTATAGAAGTTACAGTCGCCACATTTGACGCAATAACATCCGAAATAAATCAAATCAATGAACTATTTACCGATAACCAATCTTGTAGTAAATCGCAAAATACCAGCCACGACACTCAAACCAGCAATGTTAATATACTTATACTAAACCAATGTGAAGCCGATACTATTGCTGCTGTCGAAAAGTTGGGGATTGTGGATTGTTTGATTTGCCCGTCTGATTCCGATGAAGCCGGTGTACTCAGCGACCCCAATGCAAAACCCTTGGTGTTTTCCGTTGGGCGCTATGGTAAGTATATAAGTCGATTACGAATAAAACCAGCTTCAAAGAAAGCAAAACCGCTGCTCAGTTTCTCTTCCATACCTGTTACGGAGGATTTACCTCAACAGGCCTCTCTGGTTGAATTATACGAGGTCTATCAGCAGCTCGTCAAAGAGGCAAATCTTCTGGCAGAGCAGCCGCGGTTCAGCCTGGAAAATGGCCTGGAATACGTCAACTCGAAATCCTGTAAACCATGCCACGAATACGAATACGAACAGTGGAGCACCAAGCCCCACGCTAATGCTTATGCTACTTTGGAGAACGTCGGTTCACAGTATGACCCTGAGTGTATCGCCTGTCATGTTGTCGGTTTTGAGTATGAAACCGGCTTCGTCTCAGAACTGCAAACACCGGAACTGAAAAATGTCGGTTGTGAAAACTGCCACGGACCGGGATTCCAGCACATCAAAACCTGTGGAAGTGCCAAAACATCAGGGCCAATGACTGATTGTACCGACTGCCATACCCCGGATCATAGCGGAGAATATGCGGCAAACGAACTGCTTTATTTTGAAAAAATCACGCATTGGAGGGAACCAAACAGCAACAGCAATGTCAAAAAAAATGAGTAGTGAAGCGTAAAAACCAATTAATCCACTAAAAATGCGCTTTACCTGCTGCCTCGTCTTGCGACGAGAGTCGCAGAGGCAAGCGAGATATGATATATGATAAAAACTTTGCGCATAACAACTATTTTTGTGGCTGTTTTGGCGGCCGTCTTCTTTGTTTCCATCGCCATTTTCGGCTTTAGAAGCGACCCGGAGATTGAACGATTTCTCAATACTCCAAGTGCGGTGGAGAAGTTCAGACAAGCCAAAGGGACGGAACGAGCAAAAGAAAGCAGCCGGGTCTCACCGCTTGTAAAGCAGGCAGAGAGCTTCGCAAAGATTATTAATCCACCACCGAAACCGCAGAGAACTCCGACTATCAAACAGCCCGTTGAACGCAAACCGCCTGCTATCTCGGTCAAATTTGATCTAATCGGAACAAGTGTTTATGAATCAGACCCCAAAAAATCACTGGCATTGATAGACCAGCCCGGCAAGGGCTTACGATGGGTCAGGCAGTCGTCTAATGTGGGGCATTTAGTCCTGGAGCAGATAAATGACGGCCTCGTCGTTGTTCGAGATGGCCAAAGGACCTTCGAACTTACTCCCAAAAGGGAGCAAAGAAGGAGTCTGTTAAAAGGCCAGAATTCCGATAAAACCGGTAGTATTCCTACAAAGCCGTGGGACTCCAAACCCTCCCTGCCTCCCCTGGGTGGAACTCGTGCCGGTATCTCAAACGCAAAAATAACGAGCGCCCCTGCTATGCCCACGCCTGAGGAGCAGGCCGAAATACTGAAGCAACAGATAGTAATGGAAAAACTCTTTAAGGATATGGGAGATATCTCTGAGAAAAGCCAAAGCTCCGACATGAGTGATTCTGAATTCGAAGAAGCTCAGGAAAAGGCAGGTGCATTATTATTAGAAAAGCTTATTTCTGAGCTTCAAGCCACACATGTAAGCTCCGAAGAGGCAGATAAACTGGGTGACTTGGGAAAAGAATTGGAACAGGCACCTGAACAGCTATCTGACCCAGATAAGGCTGATGAAGAAAAACTGACAGAACCGGCTCATCCGACAAAAGCAAGGTCTCGACCCGCCCCAAAAAAGGACGAAACTCGCGATGCTCAACAACGCAAGACCGAAATGGATGCAAGAAAACGCCGATTGCTCAGAAGACTCAAAAAATAACTTATAGTACTCGCAGCAATCCTGTAGCGCAGCGAAGGTTCTGAGCGCGGTCGAGGGGTG
>CAZUTR010000053.1:10602-10902 GCA_964623545.1 uncultured Pirellulales bacterium
AACCGTAGCAATCTACTAAAAAACCGCAATGCAACGCATCCGCACCACTTTATTATGCGCTTATCAATCATTAGTACCAGACTGTTTCTACAAGCCAATCCTCAGCAAATAAGGCATAGTCGAACATATCGATAGCGCTATCCCTGTTGAAATCGGCAGGACATTCGCTTTCGACATTCAGCCAATTCTCTGAGAAGTATTTCAGGTCTGTAAAATTGACTGTCCCATCGTTTGTAATATCTGCAAGAAGCGCCCAATCGTAAGGCTGAATAGATGCCTCTGCCGTTCCACCGTAGGCCC
>CAZUTR010000054.1:0-10777 GCA_964623545.1 uncultured Pirellulales bacterium
AAGAAATGTGGGGATCGAATCAGAGAGTTTCTAGCAAATGGTGCCACAGTTCTCCTTGTGTCACATAGTACAGATACAGTACGATCTATGTGTGATAGAGCTCTATGGTTAGAGCAGGGGCAAGTGCAGGGTTTTGGTGATGCTCGGCAAATTGTATATGAGTATAGGGAATTCCTGGTTCCAACGATTTCGCGTGTTTCAGTAGAGGCCAATTTCCACCCGACTTGGACTATAACGAGGGCGGAACTCACAAAGTTGATTGTACTGGCTAAGCAGCTACCGCTTGTGATTCCTGACGCACCGACGTTTGCCGATGTATCACCAAGTGCCTGGTACTACCCATATGTTGAGACTGTGTATGCAAATGGAGCTAGCGCAGGTTATCCTGACGGGACCTTTCGGCCTCATCAAACCGTAACCCGGGGTGAGGCAGTTACGATGGCAGTTTTATTATCAGGTATTCCGCATGTTCAACTGTCTGAGTCAACGTTTCAAGATGTAAAGCCGGATGCTTGGTACTTCAAGTATGTCGAGACAGCACATGCACATGGTTTTATCGAGCGTTCGGGCGACGGGTTGTTCTATCCTGACCACGGGATGACCAGAGCCGAAGCTGCTGCTGTGGCTGTCAAATTGGCTGGGTATTCACTACATGTACCTGGTACACCGTCATTTGCAGACGTATCACCAGACACGTGGTATTATCCATACGTGGAGACAGCCTGCCGGCATGATCTTTTTAGTAGTCGGAAACTTGCCGATAAGGAGATAGACAATTCCTCCACTGAGCGGGTTAACCCAGGCGTTGGTCGACGTTAGGGAGACATCAATGTATCGCGTCATCTTCTACTGTCCGGATACGAATCTCAAATACGATGGTCGAACCCCAGATCGAATTGGGCTCGGGGGCGGGAAAACGGCCTTCATACGTATGGCCAAGGCGCTACGGGATCTAGACAATGAGGTCATCGTTTATGGCAATTCAGACCCAGGCAACTACGACGGCGTTGAGTATCGCAACTTTACCTCACTGAAACATGCGGAATGTGACATTCTTGTCGTTATGACGACCTCGAAGCTGGATCTGACAGATTGGGATCCCGAGACTGTGGTGTCACGCTTGAGCATTCTATGGGTCCAAGGAATAGCTCCCATCCGGGGCCTTGATCACACGCACTTTGACTATGTGTACGCCGTCTCTGGTTACCTCCACAATGTGGTGCGTCATGAATGGGGAATCCCCTCATCCAAGATCGTCACGACATCCAACGCTTTCTCCGAAGAGAACGCTCAAGCTGCGCAGCAAAACAGCCCAGCTCGCGACAAGTACGGTATTGTCTTTGCCAGCCATCCAAGTAAAGGGTTATCGCGCGTTATCGAGATAGTCAATGCACTGCGCGAATACGATTCGCGATTCTACCTCGATATCTACGGCGGGAATCGTCTGTGGGATGCGGAGAGCCAGGATGATGATTTACCAGACAGCGATCACATCCGGTTTCGAGGTTTGGTCGGTCAATGGGAACTCTACCATCGGCTCCGAAGCTACAATTTCATGATCGCAATGTCTGGGGTGCCTGATGCGTGCAGCCTTACGCTGATCGAAGCCAAAAAGGCCGGCGTTCTGGTGCTCGCGAGTGCAGTCGGCAGCAACGCGGAGATCATCCAGCACGAATATGACGGTTTCATTCTTGAGGATGATTATCTCTCTCCAGAATGCAAGGATCAGTGCGTTAAACTGATCCTGAGGCTCGTCAATGACGACACATACGCAGAGAAGATTCGCTCAAAGGCGATGTCTTGCTCACTTAGCTGGCATGCTATCGCGAAAGAGTGGTTGGCACATTGGGATGCAGTCTTGCAGACTGACAATCGACCATGGGCCATGAAGCGCCGTCCTAAGGTTAGCGTCGTAATGTCTGTCTACAACGGCGAGCCCTACCTCAAGGAAGCAGTAGATAGCATTTTAGGGCAAACGTTGTGGGATTTCGAGTTCATCATCGTTAACGATGGTTCCACCGATGGTGCCGGAGAACTCCTACGCTCCTACGACGATCCACGGATTGTTGTGATCGACCAAAGTAATCAGGGGACATGGGCAGCGTTGAACAAAGGTATCCAATACGCTCGAGGCGAGTACATTGCAAGGATGGATGCAGATGACATTTCGCATCCCCGACGTTTACAAAACCAGGTCGAATTCCTTGATAATAATCGAGATGTAGGGCTGGTGGGAACATCTGGTTACAAGATTGATGCCTATGGGCGAGTTCAGGAACTATATCGAGTGCCTACCACCGATACGGACATTAAATGCGAGTTGCCACACGGCCATCCGTACCTTGGTGCTTCCATGATGTGCAGGCGCGCTACCCTCGATCGAATAGGTTCGTTTCGCAACTGTAATGCTGAGGACTTCGACTTATGGCTACGGATTAGTGAGCGATTCCCAATGATGAACTTGGAGGAGCCCCTATACAAATTTCGGCGCACTGGCAACACTCGCACAGCCCTGCACGAAGCGGAGATTATTCAGTCAGTTATCACGTGTCGCCACGAGGCTTTAAAGCGGTATCTACAGGGACAAGATTCAGAGGGATATCCTCGCCTTCGTCACACTCCTGTGCTAGGTATGCCTATTCTGGATCTTAGGCGGAAGGAACTTGGGCCCTATTCGAAAACGCTACATGCATGGGGTGATGCCTTCCTGTGGAAGGATAATCGCACGGCGCAGGCACTTTACGCAAGAGCGGTCTTGTCAAATCCTTTTATACCAAGACGCTGGGCAGCCTTGCTCAAGAGTTGGATCATTCAACATGATCGGGGCTACCGCTTAGCCCGTAAAGTAAAAGAAACACTGGCGGACAAGGGGCTAGTCACGAAGTCTGTGGAATAGGGTGTTATTCACCAGGGCACCGACAGAGGAACGTCTATTATGAGTCGAAGTGCGGGAACCACCAAGTCCATTCTCATTTCGGGCTACTATGGCTTCGGCAATACGGGTGATGAAGCAATTCTGGCAGCCATTATCCACCAGCTACGGCAACGTATTCCCGATTGCCATCTGACGGTCATTTCTGGGAATCCTGAATGGACGAATCGGGATCACGCAGATGTGGAAGCAATTTCCTGGCTCGACCTGACTCAGATCATAAGCGCTATCGAGGCGGCGGACCTAATCCTCTGTGGAGGTGGGGGGCTCTTTCATGACTACTGGGGGTTGGACCCGGACAGTATCCTGCGCTCAGGCCACTGGGGCATTAGCTTCTTCGCTGAGGCTCCCCTTCTCGCGGCTCTACTAGGCAAGCCGACTATGATGTACGGTGTAGGTGTCGGCCCGCTCTTCTCTGATGAGACACGCCGGATCGTCAAATGTGTCTTCAATTTGGCTCACGTTATTACAGTGCGAGATGCGGAGTCGAAGAGATTGCTCGAGGACATTGGCGTGGAATCGAACCGAGTCGAGGTTACCGCTGATCCAGCCTTTGCCGTCTTACCTGAGGAGTTTTCGAGCACTACGGCTTTCTGGGAAGACAAAGGCCCACGAATCGGTGTCGTTGTCCGCCACTGGGATTTCAAGGTGTTTCCAGGCTATTGGGAAAGAGTGGTTGCGGAAGCCCTTGACCGGTTCCTAGCTGAAGTTAGCGGCCAGGCTCTCTTTATCCCTTTTCAAGCGGTAGAAGGCCGGCAGGAAAATGACCGAGCTGTGATCCAAAGAGTCAGAGGCCAGATGCAACATGGCGAGCGCTGTCGTTCTCTTGACGCTCCCCTGGTGCCAGCGAAAATGGCTGGGTTAATAGCATCCTGCGATTTGGTGATTGGCATGCGCTTGCACTCCCTTGTCTTTGCGATTACTACCGGGGTGCCCATGGCGGCCTTAAGCTATGATCCGAAGGTCTCCAGCCTAATGAACCGTATCGAGTTTGAGCAGTTCTGTATGGAGCTAAAGGATATCTCCGAGGAAAAGCTGCTAAACACATTGCGTTACGCTTGGGCAATGAGAGCGGAGAGTCAGCAGAGATTGAAGGTTTTGAGTACCCGACTGAGAGCTCTAGCAGAGAGGAACGCTGAGCTAGTCGTCAATCTGGCTGGGGCGGAAAGGTTGACTACTGTAACTTGGGATCCAGACACAGTACGAGTATTGGCACGCATAATAGCGACCCAAGCAAAGGTTTTGCACCATCAAGAGAAATCTATCCGCGCTTTCCAGGCCCAGGTAGCTGAGCGAGAAGAGGCTCTTGAGACGCTGGGAGGCCAAGTGGCGGAGAGAGAGGCCGCTGTCCAGGACCTCCAGGCCAAGCTGAGCGAGAGGGAGAGGGAGCTTGAGTCCCTAAAGACCCAGGTGATGGAGAAGGGCAGCGCCATCGAGGCCCTGCAGGCCGAGGTAGCAGAACGTGAGCGGGAATTGAACGCCATTTACGCTTCCAAGAGTTGGCGACTCATCTGGCTTCAGTGGGCATTCCGCAGAAAATTAAGGACGCTTTTCCAGACCGGGCTGTTACAGGTGCTACGCCAGTTTGTCCCGGTCAAGCTCAGACGTGATTTGAAACCCGCGTATGACGTGGTATGGCACACCGGAAATCTGGCCCGCCAGACGGGATTCTCAGAAGAGTTGGAACGGATCCTGTCTCGTCACCGGTCTGCCCGGGACGTTATTGTTTTCGCTCCTTCGGTTGAGTGGAATCTACCACTATTTCAGCGCCCACACCAGTTGGCTTTGGCTTTTGCCCGCCAGGGATGTTTGGTATTCTTCTGTGAACCATTGCACTCAGCCGACTATGCGGGGGGCTTTCATGCTATTGCTGAGCGACTGTATGTAGCAAAGGTGCCCCTTGATGTTCTTAGGATTCTAGAATCGCCAGTGGTTTTCATACTCACCTACAACAAACATTGTCTGCGACACTTCGACAACGCGCGCATTGTGTATGACTACATTGACGAGCTGGATGTCTTCCCCGGCGACCGAGAAACGTTGGAGCGTAACCATCGGGGATTGCTCAAAACCGCAACCCTTGTTGTAGTCACTGCCGAGCGATTACACAAGCAGGTCTTGCCCCACCGTCCGGACGCGCTCTTGTGCCCGAACGGTGTAGATTACGACTTTATCCGCCGGACACTCGCTGCTACGGCCGCGCCGCCTGAGGATTTGAGCCGGCTGCTGCGGCCCCAGCATCCAGTGGTTGGCTATTATGGGGCGCTGGCAGAATGGTTTGACTATGAACTGCTGAGCTACGCTGCTGCCCAACGCCCGCACTTCGATTTCGTGCTCATCGGCCCGGATTATGATGGCAGCATCGAGCGCAGCCGTATTCGGGAGGCGAAGAATGTGCATTGGTTAGGAGTACGCCCGTATGAGGAGATTCCTCTATACCTTAAATACTTTCATGTAGCGATTATCCCATTCAAACTTAACAAGGTCACAGATTCCACCTCGCCGCTCAAGTTGTTCGAGTACATGGCTGGTGGGAAGCCAATCGTCACGACGGCTATGCACGAATGCCAACGGTACCCGGGTGTACTCGTGGCACATGGGTCAGCAGAGTTCATCGAGAAGCTCGATGAAGCCCTGCGACTCCGCAATGACGCAGAATATCTGGCACTGCTTGACCGAGTGGCGCGCGAGAACACTTGGGACACGCGCGTTGCTATACTCTTACAAGCTCTTAACAGAGGGGAGAAGGCCTGATGGTTGTGTTGAACAGATGGCTTGTTCGCATCGTTGGTTTTCTTCTCATAGTGATAACTTCTTACGCTTTACAGAATTGGAGTCTGGTTGGACTCCCGAGATACTGGCTCTTTGTTGCTGTTCTGTTGAGTCTTGTGCTCACATTTTTGCTGAGATACACTGACAGCCTCGTTCAACGATGTTCCAGGTGGCCTTTCTTACTCATCGCCGTAAGCCTTGTTGCTCTGCTGCGGCTAGTCTGGATTATTGGAGTACCGACGCTACCCATTTCGGATTTCGAGAGTTATAATCGGTCGGCTTCTGCCATTGCCCAGGGAGTGTTTGAATTCCCCAAGATTCATCGAGGGGGATACCCCTTGCTACTTGGATTTGTGTATCGAGTGTTCGGTACAAATCTCTTGACGGCTAAGTTGTTCAATGTGTTTCTCAGCATAGTAGCAGCATTGTTGCTTTTTTGGATAGCACAGTGTCTGTTAGGTGAGTCATCCGCCCGAGCAGCCACAGCACTGTTTGCCCTGTGGCCGGCACAAATAATGATGAGTAGTGTCTTGGCGACTGAACTCCCGTACACCGTATTGTTCTTGAGCGCTATTGCAGTGCTGCTACGTGCCTCGCGTTCTGAGTCCTTATCTGTATTAGCCCTCTTCAGTTCAGGCGTTTTGCTCGGTCTCTCGAACCCTATACGTCCTGTGTCTGTACTTGTGCTTGGCGTCGTGATCGTGTGGACGCTTTTAGTTTCGAGAGATCGGTGGACAAAGCGAATATTTGGTGTTGCCTTGCTGGTTATGGGCTTCTCTTTTATTATGGCTGGTTACCTCTATGTCCGCGGGCCAGTCGGTGGTAGCTCTTTCTTCGCTATGATACTCCCATCTGACAACCTCTTAAATGGCACAAATATTCAGGCGAAGGGGATGTGGAATGCTGCCGATGCTGCTACCTATGGCCAACTGTTGGTTGAGCGTGGCCCGGAGGAGACACAAAGTATCATATGGCAGATGGCAATGGAACGAATCCGGTCCAACCCCAAGGGCTTCGCGGCCTTGCTGTTTGAAAAGCTCAGTGTGGTGTGGGGTGATGATTTATACGGGGCCTACTGGAGTACAGTGAGAGTGGATACAAGCGCAGTGGGGAATCTCGTGCAGGTGCATCAGACTGAACTATACGCCATCTCTCAATTCTTCTATATCTGGGTGCTGGTCTTGAGCGTCGCGGGCTGTTACAGATTGCAGCAACTGCAGATTCACCAAGGAATAGGTTTGCTCCTGTTGGTTTTACTGACCTTTGTGGGTGTGCATGGTTTGGTAGAAGTGCAGTCACGCTTTCACTACCCTTGGGAGCCGATTTTCTTGATCCTTGGGGCTTATGGTTTGGTAGAATCACGAATCGAAAGAACACAGAACTTAGTAGTCACGACAGCCATGCACGGGTGTCAACGCTATCCGGGCGTGCTCATCGCGCACACTCCAACGGAGTTTGTCCAGAAACTCGACAAGGCGCTGAAACTTGGCAATGATTCGCTATATCTGAGCCTGATGGATCGCGTAGCGCGGGAAAACACCTGGGATGCGCGGGCTTCAGCAATTCTACAGACCATAGCCAGTACAGAGGAGCATAAAGTTTGGAAGGGTTGAACAGGTGGCTTGTTTGCATTGCTGGCATTCTGCTTTTGGCAGCCAGCTCATTCGCCTTGCAGCACTGGAGCATCATTACACCCCCGAAATATTGGCTTTCTCTCGCTATCTTGCTGGGCTGCGGGCTTATCTACCTGTTAGGACACTCTACAAGTCTCGTTCAACGTGGTTCCACACGTACTTTCTTACTCATTTGTGTCAGCCTGATTGTTCTACTGCGGCTTTTCTGGATTCTAGTGGTACCTACGCTACCACTTTCAGATTTTGACTTCTACAATAGATTCGCTGCACAGATCGCCCAACGGGGCGGGTTTTACATAAGCTCAACTTCCCTTCAAATGTATGAATGGGGATACCCTCTGGTGCTTGCGGCTGCCTATACGGTCTTTGGAGTGCACCTCATGCTAGCCAAAGCGCTGAACCTGATGTTCAGCGCGGCCATAGCTATACTACTCTTTTGGATTGCCCATCGTCTCTTTGATGAGCGTACTGCCCGCGTAGCAACAATTCTGTTCGTATTTTGGCCCGCACAGATTATGATGAATAGTGTATTGGCTTCTGAACATATCTACACTGCACTGATGCTCCTCGGAGTTGCTGTTCTCATTCGAAGCCTGGAGACCCAATCTCCAGGCTGGTGGGGTATGGTGGCTGCGGGCACCCTAATGGGCCTTTCAAATGCAATTCGTGGCAGCTCGCTGGTCATCGCAGCTATTGGCTCTGTAGCGATATTACTGTTTGCTCGAGGTTCCCTGCTAAGGCGAACAGGCAAAGCAACTGTATTAATCGTCAGCTTTTCACTAATGCTTGGAGTCTATCTCGGCACTCGCTCATTGCTGGGCGGTCACTCCTCTCCCGGTTCTTCGCTCTCGTTACTAGGACACCAATTGATGATAGGCACCAACATCGACTCTAAAGGGATGTGGAACCCAGAAGATAGTCGCATCTGGTCTGAATATCATGCGGCCGAGGCTACCCGCATCGCATTTCAGCGTGCCTTCGAGCGTATTACCACTGACCCACGTGGGTTCGTTATATTGGTTTTTGAGAAGTTCGCCATCATGTGGGGTGATGATTTATACGGAGCTTATTGGAGCATGGCAAAGCTGGATGCAACTGGATTCGGCCCTTTGATAGAGCAAGGCCAAGCAACGTTATATGCGCTCTCCCAATATTTCCACATCTGGGTTCTCACCTTGAGCGTCGTCGGTTGCTACAAACTGCGAAATGGACGATTCAGTAGCGGGTTGAGTCTGCTACTGATGATTTACCTGGCCTTCGTCTTGTTTCATAGCCTTATGGAAGTGCAGTCACGTTATCATTACTCTTGGGAGCCGATTTTCTTGATCCTTGGGGCTTATGGTTTGGTAGGACCACAAGTCGAAAGACCGCAGAACCTAGGCGAATGCTGATGAACGCTTTGATCACACTGTACACAACGAAGCAGCGGTCATTCGCCGCTAGTTAGGAGACTTGGAAACGGAGGATGCACCTGTTGGAGCTGCTTGTGATCAGTCTCTCCCCCTGGGTAGCCCTGCTCGTTCTGGATTCCGCTCTTCGCCTTATGTTTCTGGGCATCAGGCTGCAACGAAGAGGTGGGTCACAGACTTCCGGAGATGCGGCCCGATTACTCTCCTATGCTCTTGTCATTCCAGCGCGTAATGAAGCCAGCGTAATCAGCCAGACAATTGGCTACCTCCAACGAATGAACTATCCTACCAGGAATTGGCAAGTTTTTGTGATCGCTGACAACAGCACTGATGCAACAGCAACGGTGGCCAGAACAGAGGGAGCGCATTGTTTGGAACGCTGGGATCCAGCAAACCCTGGCAAGGGCAAGGCACTCCAATGGTTTTTCAATGAGGCAAGGGATGTTCTCCACGCTTTCGACGCCGTTGTCATTTTTGATGCCGATAGTCAGGTAAATGCAGCATTTCTACAAGAGGTAAACAAGACTTTTACGAGGGGTGCTCAGGCAGTGCAGGGATTCGTCCTACCCGTGCCAGCTCAGCGCTCTCCCGTGTCTTCTCTCACTGCATATTCGGAGTTGCTTGCGCAGAAGATCGAAGACGCAGCCAGATCCCACCTCGGATGGCCCGTACCGATTAGAGGTACAGGCATGGCCTTTCGTATTAAGATGCTTAGAGAGATTGCGCCCTACTTGTGCACTAAAGCCGAAGATGTGGAGATGTCGTTGTTGACCGCTGACAATGGCACGGTAGCCTTCGCGCCGGGGGCCATCGTATATGATCCTAAACCACCTGACGCCGCCCGGGCCGCCACGCAACGGGCCCGTTGGCTACAGAGCCAAAGGGAGATTTGGCAGCATTATTGGCGTAATATCCTGCGTCTCCTGATCCAAGGCGACATCGGCCAAAAAGCGCTTCTTGTCTCGCTGCTTCTCAAGCCCAAAGCCCTGGCCTTCTCCCTGAAGGCCCTGCTTCTTGGCCTTTTCCTTGCTGTCCCCTTCCCCCCGACATGGCTTAGAAACACCATCGTCGTTTTGCTGAGTGGGGCTGTCTTTGTGGACATCGCCTACTACATCACCGGCCTGGCCTTTGTGGATGATCCCCACTTCTACGCCAAGGCTTTGCTCAGTGCACCTCTCTATATCCTTATGTGGCTGCGGGGAATGGTGATTGCTATCGTTTCCAAAGAACCCTGGCTCAGGGCACGGGATTGAGCAACTTATGAATATACTCTTTCCGTACATGGCCAGATGGCGCTCTGCCAACTGGACACGCTACCATCAACTGCTGACCGCTCTTTGTCGGAAGGGGCATCGAGTTTTCATCTTGGAACCACCTGCGCTGGCTTCATCAGAAGAGACCAATTATACTGAGCTCGATATAAAACTGCCCGAAGGCATGGCCGTTCACGAAATTCGGGTGCCCCTATGGGAAACCCGCTTACCTCTAGAAAAGCTCACCAAGAAGGCTTTGGCCACCTTAGCCACCAAACACATCCTTCAGGACTTCATAGAACAACATGCTATCAATGTTCTCTTGCTCTACAACTTTCCTCAATACGTCCTGGCTCGGGGTACTTCCTGCCTCACCGTCTTCGATATAGCTGACGATTTGCTCGCCATGTTTGACCACGAGGTGGGCCAAGCCTGGCAGCCCATCCTGCACGGGATGGCCGAGGGACTTCAGAATCGGTTAATCCAAACCAGCCACCTTGTAACGACCCCTTCTATCGTGCTGGCTGAACAATTGAGCAACCGAGCTGTGGTTTTGCCCAACGGGGCCGATTGGGAAGCTGTTCAAAAGGCGGATGGAAGGCGGATTCGGGAATGGTATAAAAAGCCCATCGTGGGCTTCTTGGGTGCGTTTGAATACTTCGTGGACTTCGATCTTGTTCTTGCGGCCGCTGAGGCACTACAAGATGTGACTTTCCTGCTGGTGGGAACGGGCCGCCTTTGGAAGACCATCAAAGCACAAGTTGAGGCAAGATCCCT